>DATLXT010000079.1:0-29767 GCA_035575475.1 Gemmatimonadales bacterium
GGGCATCATCCGAGCCCACGCCCGACGAGCCGGCATCACCAAGCGCGTCACGCCCCACACTCTCCGCCACACCTTTGCCACCCATCTCCTGGAGCGTGGCGCCGATTTGCGGGCGGTACAGGAGATGCTGGGCCACGCCGACCTGGCGACCACCCAGCTCTACACCCACCTCGACCGGGAGCACCTCCGGTCGGTGCACCGACGATTCCACCCGCGCGCCTAGCCTGCCCCGGGGCTATCGCCTCCCGTCGCGTTCTCCCCCGACCACCGGTCGCGTCCGGGCGCCCCCCAGGTGCCTCTCCAGGAACGCGGCGGTCGCCGAATCCACCGTCAGGACGTTGGCGTGCCGCAGGAAGTGGTGCGTGTCCTCCGGAATCACCAGGGTTTCGTGGGGCACCCCGCGCGCGACCAAGCGCCGCACCAGGTCGGTGCTCTGGCTGAACCGCACGTTCCGGTCGTCGTCCCCGTGGATCACCAGCACCGGCGAACGCCAGCCGCTCAGGGACGATACGGGAGAGGACTCCCAGGCGACTTCCAGCGCCCGCGCCAGGTCCGGCGCCTGTTCGTAGCGCTCCCGGTTCATGAGGCCCCGGGCCCGTTCCGTGGTCCAGTCGTGCACGCCATGGATGTCCACGCCCGCGGCGAAAAGATCGGAGTTCCGCGCCAGGGCCAGGGCGGTCAGGAACCCACCGTAAGACCCCCCATAAATCCCGATCCGCTCCGGGTCCACCTGCGGCAGGCCGCGGAGGTACTCGGCCGCCGACCTCACGTCCTGGTACTCCGATGCGCCCCGCGCCCCGGCATTGGGAGGCTGGTGGAACTCGTACCCGTAGCCGATGCCGAGGCGATAGTTGACCGAGAGCACGACGAATCCCCGGCTGGCCAGATACTGGTTCAAGGCGTAGGCGTTGGCGTAGTAGTCCGAATAGTGCCAGCCCAGGAGCATTTGCCGCGGCGGCCCGCCATGGACGTAGATGACTGCCGGCTTCCTGCGGGAGGCCCCCGTGCCCGGCGGGGGCTCGAACACCTGGCCGTAGACGGTGGCCCCGTCGGGGGCCTTCCAGGTGACGGGCCTCGGAGTCACGAGCCGGTCGGCAGGGAAGTCGGCCGGCACCAGATCGCGCCCCAGCTCGCGCCGCCGGCCGCCCTGGACCGCCAGCACCGCGGGGACCGGCGGCTGCTGGGGCGTGGCGGCGAGAAAGGCGATGTAGGCGCCGTCTCCGGTCACCACCGGCGACCATTCGATGCCAGCCCCGGGGCTGAGGACCTCCGGCTGAGGCCGGTCCACCGGCACCCGTACCACGTGCCGCCGATGCAGGTCGTCGGGGTCCCGCCCCGTGTTGGCGGCGAAGACCAGCCAGCGCCCGTCGGCTGACAGCCGGACGTGCTCCACCATGTAACCGCCGGGAGTCAACAGCAACGGCTCGCCCCCCGCGGCTGGAATCGAGTACAGGTGAGGCCACCCGTCGTGGTAGGAAAGAAAGACGATGCGCCCCTGCGCGGCCCAGTGCAGGTTGGTCCCCCCGTGGGTCGTGGGCAGGGACCCACGCAGCGTCTCGGGCGCCTTCCACAGGCGCCGCGCCCGGCCGGTCGTGGCCTCGGCCACCCAGATCTCCCAGGGATTGTGCCGCCGAACCAGGACCGAGTCCGGAGCGCCTCCCGTGCCGGGGAGGCGCACGAACGCGAGCGCCCTGCCGTCCGGCGACCACCGGGGCGAGCGGTCCCGGGCGAACGCGGGCTCGACCCACAACAGCGGCGCCGTGTCGCTGCTGTAGATGCCGACGAAAGCGTGATCGCCCCGGTTGGACACGAACGCGAGGCGGGATCCATCCGGCGACCAGCGAGGGTCGCCGTTGGTGCCGCGCGCCGTGAAGAGCGGCCTTGCCGGCGCCGAGCCGTCGATGGGGGCGACCCAGATCTGCCCGTTCTTCACGAAGGCCACGCGGTCGCTCGCGGGCGAGACCACCGGCTCCTCACCATCGCCCAGCACCCTGGGCTCCCCGCCGTCGAAGGGCGCCGCCAGAATCTGCACCTTGGGCGGCACGGGGCTCAGGGTCACGTTCACGGGAAGATGATCGTCCCAGTTCGAGCCGTGGTCCCCGCCCCTCACATAGACCACGTACCGGCCGTCGGGAGAGATGGAGACGCTGGTCAGCTCCTGCCCGTCGTCCGCCAGATAGCCGGTGAGGCGCCGGGGCGTGAACTCCGGGCCCTGGGCGACATAGAGGTTGCGCCGCCCTTGTTCGTTGAGCGCCCAGGCCAGCCGGGCGCCCGTGGCCGACGCGGTCAGCTCGGTGGGGTAGGGGTAGGAGCGCACCTGCTGGAGCGTGAACCCCCTTCCCGCATCGCGCTGGGCGGGGAGGGGCCTCGCCGCGGCGCCGAGCGCGAGCAAGGCTACAGTGATCCGGTAGTGCATGGGCTCGACCTGACCGACGTGTGGGAAGAGCTCAATCTACCGGCGGCGCCTCGGCCGGGCGAGCGCCCGGAGCCGGCGCGCACTCTTGCGCTCCCGGGCCCCCTCCTCCAGTTTTGGCGCCCGACTCGTCGCGTGGCGTGGCGCCACGCCCCGGCCTCCTCGGAGCTCTTCGCCCTTGATCTCATGAAACGCGCCGCCCGGGCGTCCTGCGCAGTCCTGCTCCTCGGGTTCGTCGCCGGCCAGCCGGCGGCGGGCCAGGCGCGGGGACCCGACCTCGCGGCGCTGGCCGACTCGGTCTTCCGACCCTGGAATTCGACCCACACGCCCGGGTGCGCGGTTGGGGTGAGCCGGGATGGGGCGGTGCTCCTTCAGCGCGGCTATGGGATGGCGGATCTCGAGAACGGGACGCCGATCACGCCCGAGACCGTCTTCGAGTCGGGATCGGTCGCGAAGCAGTTCACCGCCGCGGCGGTGGTTCTCCTGGCACGGGATGGCAGGCTCAATCTCGACGACCCGGTTCGCACCTACATCCCGGAGCTTCCCGATTACGGGCGGCCGCTCACCATCCGGCACCTCCTCACCCATACCAGCGGGCTCCGCGAATGGAGTTCGCTCGTGGCCTGGCAGGGCTGGCCGCGGGGAACCCGGGCGTACCAGCAACCCGATCTCCTCGACGTGGTCTTCCGCCAGAAAGTGCTGAACCATGCCCCGGGAGCAGTACTCCTACACCAATTCGGGATACGCCTTGCTCACCACCCTGGTCGAGCGGGTCAGCGGCACCTCTTTCGCCGAGTTCACCCGGCGCCGGATCTTCGAGCCGGCGGGGATGGAGGATACCGGCTGGCGAGACGACTTCACCCGGCTGGTGCCCGGCCGGGCCCAAGCCTATGCCCCGGCGGAGGGGGGCTGGCGCCTGGCCATGCCCTTCGAGAGCGTGGTCGGACCCGGCGGGATGCTCACGACGGTCGGCGACTGGCTCGCGTGGAGCCGGGCTCTGGCGGCGGGGACGCTGGGACCGGGCGTCACCGACTCGCTCACTCGCCGCATGCGGCTCAGCGGCGGCCGGGAGATCCGCTACGGGCTGGGCTTGTTCGTGGGCGAGTATCGCGGCATCCCGGAGATCTCGCACTCGGGCTCGACCGCCGGCTATTCGACCTTTCTGGTGCGCTACCCCGACCGCGGCAACCTCACCATCGCGGTCCTCTGCAACGCCGCCAACGCCGAGCCGGGCGAGTACGCCCGCCGGCTGGCCGACCACCTCGTCACCGACTTCCCCCCACCCCCACCGCTCGACACCGTCGCCGTGGACTCGGTCACCTGGGCGCGCTACGCGGGCGTCTATCGGGAGGAGCGCACCCACGCCCCCTTGCGGGTCGGGGCAGACGCCTGGAACCGGTATCGCGCCCTTCCCGGCGGCTGGCTCCGGCTGGGGAACGCGTCTCTTTGGCGGTTCGAGGTCCCCGACGGCGGCCGTCCCACCAGCCTCACCGTGGTGCGACCGGATGGCGACACGGTGCGCTACGCCTACCAGGGGGAACGGCCCTGGGCGCCCGCGCCCGAGCAGCTCCGCGCCTTCGTGGGGCGGTATTACAGCGAGGACCTGGGGGTGAGCTACGAAGCGAAGCTCGCGGGAGACACGCTCACCCTCTCGGCTCGGCCCGGCATCGTGCTGCGGCTGCAACCCACGTACCCGGACGGATTCACCACCCGGGGAAGCGCGGTGTGGTTCACCCGCGATCGCCGGGGCCGCGTCAGCGCGATGCACGTGAGCGAGTCGCGGGTCTGGGATCTGGTCTTCAGTCGGATCCGCTAATCCCCTACTGCTGACGGCCCCGGGGCTATGCTCGAGACGCTGACCGACGTGAACGCCTGGCTCAACCAGATCGTTTGGGGTCCCCCGATGCTGGTGCTGCTGATGGGCACCGGGCTCCTCCTCACGGTCGTGACCGGCGCCGTCCAGTTCCGCTATCTGGCCGCCGCCCTTCGGGAAGTGCTGGGCAAACTGACCCGCCACGGGGGAGGGGAGGGCAGTGTCACCCCCTTCCAGGCGGTGGCCACTGCGCTGGCCTCGACGGTCGGCGTGGGGAACATCGCGGGCGTCGCGACGGCGCTGTTCCTGGGCGGGCCGGGGGCCCTGTTCTGGCTCTGGATCTCCGGACTCCTCGGCATGTGCACCAAGTTCTCCGAGATCGTGGTGGCCCTGCACTACCGGGAGCGGGACGCGTCGGGCACGATGCGGGGCGGCGCCATGTACACCCTGAAGAAGGGGCTGCGTCTCCCCTGGCTGGGGACCTTGTTCGCCCTGCTCACCGCTCTCGCGGCCTTCGGAATCGGGAACATGGTCCAGGCGAACTCGGTGGCCGACAGCCTCAAGACCACCTTCGGCCTGCCCCCCGCCGTCGTAGGAGGCGGGCTCGTGGTCCTGACCGGCGCGGTCATCCTGGGGGGGATCAAGCGGATTGCGGAGTTCACCCAGGTGCTCGTCCCCTTCATGAGCCTGCTCTATCTGGGCGGGGGTCTCGTGATCCTGCTGACCCATCTCGGGAACCTGCCCGGGGCGCTGCGCCTGGTGTTCGAGGGCGCGTTCAGCGGCACCGCGGCCACGGGCGGGTTCGCCGGGAGCACCGTCATGCTGGCCATGCGGTACGGCGTGGCACGAGGACTGTTCTCCAACGAGGCCGGCCTGGGCAGCGCGCCGATGGTGCACGCCGCCGCGGACACGGACCACCCGGCGCGCCAGGGGCTCTACGGGATTTTCGAAGTGTTCGTGGACACGATCCTCATATGCAGCACCACCGGTCTCGTGATCCTCGTGACCGGGGAATGGGACAGCGGCCGCACCGGCGCCGCGCTCTCCGTTCGGGCGTTCGAGACCGGCCTCCCGGGCACCTGGGGCGACATCGTCGTCACCGGCGGCCTCCTGCTCTTCGCGTTCTCGACCATCATCGGGTGGAGCTACTACGGCGAGACGGGAATCGTCTACCTGTTCGGCGCCCGGGCCGCGTTGCCCTACCGCATCGCCTGGCTGGTCTTCGTCTACCTCGGGGCGGTGGGATCGCTCCACCTGGTCTGGGACGTGGCCGATACCCTCAACGGCCTGATGGCGGTGCCGAACCTGATCTCGGTGCTGGGCTCGATTCCCGTACTGCTGCGGCTGAAGCGCGAGTTCTTCGGGCGGGTGGGCGCCGGTCTTCCGCGATAAGCCTCAGCGCACGGGCTCGATCCGGAGAATGCGGCCGGCGGCCTCGTCGGTCACGAGATAGAGATACCCATCCGGCCCCTGCCGGACGTCCCGCACGCGGTCGCCCAAACCCTCGAGCAGCCGCTCCTCCGCTACCACTCGCTCGCCCTGGAGCTCGAGGCGCACCAGCAGGCCATAACGCAGCGAGCCCACGAACAGGTCGCCCCGCCAGGCGGGGAACCGGTCGCCGGCGTAGAACGCCATCCCGCTCGGCGCGATCGAGGGGTCCCAGTAGTGAACGGGCTGCTCCATTCCCGGCTTGGCCGTCCCCTCGCCGATCCGGGCTCCCGAGTAGTCGCGTCCATAGGTGATCACGGGCCAGCCGTAGTTCCGCCCCGCCTGCGGGACGTTCACCTCGTCCCCTCCCATGGCGCCGTGCTCGGCGGTCCAGAGCCGGCCGGTCTCGGGGTGGAGAGCCGCACCCTGGATGTTGCGATGACCGTAGGACCAGATCTCGGGCCGCACCCCGCGCCGCCCCAGGAAGGGATTGCCCTGCGGCACCCCGCCGTCCGGCCGGATCCGGATGACCTTGCCGATGGGAAGGGCCAGGTCCTGTGCGGCGTCGCGGGCCCCCCGGTCGCCGGTGGTGATGAACAGCAGGCCGTCGGGCGTGAACACGAGCCGTGAGCCGAAGTGCTGGCCGGCCAGCCGCTTCGGTTCCTGGCGGAAGATGACGGTGACATCCTCCAGACCCCCTTCGGCAAGCCGGGCGCGCGCCACCGTGGTGCCGGCCCGACCCAGGGCGGCGGGCTCCGCATAGCTCAGGTAGAGCGCACGGCTCTGGGGGAAGTCGGGGGCCAGTACCACGTCGAGCAGGCCCCCCTGGCCCTGGGCCCACACCGCCGGGACGCCCTTCAGGGGAGGGGAGAGCCGACCGTCCGGCTCGACGATCCGCATCCGGCCGGGCCGCTCGGTGACCAGCATCCGGCCATCCGGCAGGAACGCCAGCGCCCAGGGATGCTCGAGCCCGCGGGCCACCGTGACCACCCGGATGCGGCCGTGCTTCGTGGGGAACTCCTGGGCCGCCAGGACGCCGGGAATCGAAGCGGCAATCAGGGCCCCGGCCAGCCCGGGGCGCAGCAGCAAGAGCACGGAGCCTCTCCCCCGCGACGGGAAGCCTCAAAGCTAAACCTCGGCGTCCCCCGCGGCATCCAAGCGGTAAGCCGACTTCCCAAGGAGTCACTCGTGCGGAGCACCCTGATGCGCTTCGGCCTCCCGGCCCTCGTGACCCTGGTCGCGGGCGGCGCCGGGTACGGCGGCTGGGCCACGGTTACGGTCGAAGATCTGCCCGAGTACGTGGTGGCGGGCGAGCCCACCACCCTGACCTTCAGCGTGCGTCAGCACGGCCGGGAGCCGCTCGACGGGCTGGCTGCTGGAATCGCCGCCCAGGCGGGACACCGGGAGCTCCGAGCCGCGGCCGCAGCTCGCGGGCGAGGCCGCTACAGCGCGACGTTCACGCTTCCCGAGGCCGGCGAGTGGACGATCACGGTGAAGAGCGGCTTCGGCTCTAGCGCCACCCAGCTGCTCCCCATCCCGGCGATCGCTCCCGGGGTTCAACCGCCGCGGCCGCTGACCCCGACCGAGCGGGGCCGCCGCCTCTTCGTGGCCAAGGCCTGCGCGACCTGCCACCTGCACCGTGACATCGAAGGGAGCGGCACGGTGGCGGTGGGCCCGGAGCTCACGGGGCGGCGGTTCGGGGCGGACTACCTGGCCCGCTTCCTGGCAGACCCATCCGGGGTCCGGCCTCGCCCACCGGGCGCTGCCGGAATGCCGAACCTGAATCTGAAAAAGCCCGAAATCGCGGCACTGGTGGCGTTTCTCGACGGCGAGCGGCAGGCCCTGCGCTAGGAGGTCTTGACGGCCGAGCGCGCGGCTGGCTTCGTTCCTGCTCCACCTCCCAGGAGCGAGCCGTGCGCCAGTCCGTCATCTGCCTCCTCGCCGTGTTCACGTTCGGTCTCACGGGCCCCGCCGCCGGGCAAACCTCGTTCACCTGCCGCATCCGCGGCCCGGCCGAGGCGCTCGCCGCCCGGCCCAGCCCGCTCGACTCGGTCACGGTCACGCTGGACGGCCAGGTGGTGAAGCTTTGCTACGGGCGGCCCTCGGCGCGGGGGCGGCGCGTGATGGGCGAGCTCGTCCCCTACGGGCAGCCCTGGCGACTCGGGGCCAACGAGCCGACCACGATCCACTTCCCCTTCGCCGTCGAGATCGGCGGGGTCCGGGTGGAGCCGGGGACCTACTCCCTGTACGCCATCCCGGGCGAGAGCACGTGGGAGATCGTGGTGAACCGCGCCGTGAACCGCTGGGGCATCCCGATCAACGACGCGGTCCGCCGCGAGGACGTCGGCAGCGCGCGGGTGAGCGCGGAACGCCTCGAACAACCGGTCGAGACCCTGACGCTCAGCTTCGCGCCCCCTGACGGAGGCCAGACTGCCCTGGTCATCGAGTGGGAACGGACCCGGGTTCGGGTGCCGATCCGGAAAGCGCGGTGAGGTGCTGTTCGTCCTTGACAACTACGACTCGTTCACCTACAACCTGGTCCAGTACCTCGGGGAACTGGGCACCGAGCCCGTGGTGTACCGGAACGACCGGATCACGGTCGAGGAAGTGCTGGCGCTGAAACCGGCTGCGATCGTCCTCTCGCCCGGCCCCAAGACTCCGGCCGAGGCGGGGATTCTGGTGCCTCTGGTCCGGGCCGCCGCCGGGCGGGTAGGGATGCTGGGCGTCTGCCTCGGCCACCAGGCCATCGCCGAGGCGTTCGGCGGGCGCGTGGTGCGCGCCCCGCGATTGATGCACGGGAAAACCTGTCCCGTGGTGCACCAGGAAGACGAGCTGTTCGACGGCATCCCCTCGCCCTTCACCGGGATGCGCTACCACTCCCTGGTGGCGGACCCGGCGTCGCTCGCGGCCGATCTCATCCCCACCGCCTGGGCGGGCGACCAGCCCCGGGAGCAGGCCGAGGTGATGGCCATGAAGCACCGGCGCTTTCCCATCTACGGGGTGCAGTTTCACCCGGAGTCCATCGGGACCGAGCACGGTAAGCGCTTGCTGGAGAACTTCTTGAGGGCGGCGCGCTCGGCTCCCTAGACGCGGCGGCACAGATTTTGTATGTTCCCCCGTGCCTGTCCTCTGCGTCATTCCCGCCAGGCTCGGATCGAGCCGCCTCGCCAAGAAGCCCCTGGTGCCCCTGGCCGGTGAGCCCCTGGTTCTGTGGGTGGCCCGGCGAGCTCTCGAGGCCCGGCTATTCGACCGGGTGGTCGTGGCCACCGACGCCCGGGAGATCGCCGAGGTGGTCCGGGGCGCGGGGTTCGAGGCGGTGCTGACCTCGCCGGATCACCAATCCGGCACCGAACGGGTCGCGGAAGTAATTGCCAGTAAAGAGTTTATGGCTTTCGACCTGGTCGTGAACCTTCAGGGTGACGAACCCTTCGTCAAGCGCCGGGCGATCGAGGGCACTCTCGGTCGGGTGCGCGGAGGCGACCCCATCGGCACCGCCGCGGGCCGCCTGGATGCTCGCCTGGCCACCGATCCCAACCGGGTCAAGGTGGTCCTCAACTCGACCGGGCACGCGGTGTATTTCTCTCGCGCGCCCATTCCTTTCGACCGCGACGGGCGGGGGGGCGTCACCTATCACCAGCACGTGGGCGTCTACGGCTACACCCGCGAGGCGCTCGAGCGTTGGGTGCGGCTGCCACCGGTGCCGGAAGAGCGCTGGGAGCGGCTGGAGCAGCTCCGACCCCTGTTACACGGGATTCCGATCGGCGTCGCCCTCTTCGACGAGGAGCCCGCGCCGGGCATCGACACGCCCGACGACCTCAGCCGGGCGGAAGGGCTGGTCGCCCGTCAGCTGAAGGAGGTGAGTCCGTGAGCTCGACGAAGTTCATCTTCGTGACCGGAGGCGTGGTGAGCTCGCTGGGGAAGGGGATCGCCGCCGCGTCGCTGGGCCGCCTGCTGGTGGAACGCGGGCTCAAGGTCAGCATCCAGAAGTTCGACCCTTACATCAACGTGGACCCCGGCACCATGTCGCCGTTCCAGCACGGCGAGGTCTACGTCACCGATGACGGCGCCGAGACCGATCTCGACCTGGGTCACTACGAGCGCTTCATTGACCGGTCGCTCTCCCAGGTGAACAACGTCACCACCGGCCGGATCTACCTCTCGGTGATCACCAAGGAGCGGCGCGGCGAGTATCTGGGCTCCACGGTCCAGGTGATCCCGCACATCACCGACGAGATCAAGGCGGCCATCCGCCGGCTTGCCCCGGACCATGACGTCGTGATCACGGAGGTGGGCGGCACGGTGGGCGACATCGAGTCGCTGCCGTTCCTGGAGGCGATCCGGCAGTTCCGCCAGGAGGTGGGCCGCGACAACACCTTGTTCATCCATCTCACCCTGGTCCCCTTCATCGCCGCCACCGCCGAGCTGAAGACCAAGCCGACGCAGCACTCCGTGCGCGAGCTGATGCAGATCGGAATCCAGCCGGACATCCTGATCTGTCGCACCGAGCGCCCGCTGTCCGACGATCTGAAGCGCAAGATCGCCCAGTTCTGCAACGTGGATTTCGGGTGCGTGGTGGAGAGTCCCGATGTCCGGTCGATCTACGAGATCCCGCTGAAGTTGCACGAGCAGGGGCTCGATCGGGAAGTGTGCGCCCGGCTGAAGCTCGAGACCAAGGAGCCGGACCTGCGCGCCTGGGCGGCGATGGTGGACAAGATCCTGCACCCCGCGCACCGCGTGCGCATCGCGGTCGTGGGCAAGTACACCGAGCTGGCCGACAGCTACAAGAGCATCCACGAGGCCCTGGTGCACGGCGGGATCGCCCACGACACCGGGGTCGACATCCAATGGATCGCCTCCGACCGGTTCACCGATCAGGAGACGGCGGGTGAGCTGCTGGCGCCCTTCGACGCGTTGCTGGTCCCGGGCGGGTTCGGCGTTCGGGGCGTCGAGGGAATGGTCGAGGCCGTGCGCTGGGCCCGCGAGCACCGGCTCCCCTTCTTCGGGATCTGCCTGGGTCTTCAGGTCGCCATCATCGAGTTCGCGCGGCACGTGTGCAAGATTCCGAACACCAACTCCAGCGAGTTCGAGCCCGAGTGCGAGAACCCGGTGATCTCGCTCATGGCCTCTCAGCAAGGCGTGCAGGAGATGGGGGGGACCATGCGGCTGGGCGCCTATCCCTGCCGCTTGCGGCCCGGCTCCCGGGCGGCGCAGATCTACGGCGCGGCCGAGGTGAGCGAACGGCACCGGCATCGCTACGAGGTCTCGAACGCCTACCGCGACGTGCTGGCCGAATACGGCATGCGCTGCTCCGGGCTCTCGCCCGACGGGTCGCTGGTGGAGATGATCGAGCTCCCCGACCACCCCTGGTTCATCGGGTGCCAGTTCCATCCCGAGCTCAAGTCCCGGCCGATGCGGCCGCACCCGTTGTTCGCCAGCTTCGTGGGGGCGGCCCTCGCCGTCCGGCGCCGCCGAGAAGGCCGGCCGGAGCCGGCCGAGGCCCCGGCCGAGCTGGCGCGCCTCGAGGACTGACATGGCCCGCCACTTCGCCCCCTCCCCGTTCCTGGTCGCGGGGCCCTGCGTCGTCGAGTCCGACGAGCTGAACCTCCGGGTCGGCGAGGCCCTGGCCGAGCTGGGCCGGCGCCTGGACCTCCACGTCGTGTACAAGGCCTCCTACGACAAGGCCAACCGCTCGCGCCTCGCCGCGGCCCGCGGCCCGGGCCTCGAGGCCGGCCTCCGGGCCCTCGAAACCGTCCGCCGCGTGACCGGACTTCCCATCCTGACGGACGTTCACGAGCCCGCCCACGCGTCGGTGGCGGCCGAGGTGGCGGACGTGCTGCAGATCCCCGCCTTCCTCTGCCGCCAGACCGACCTCCTGGTGGCCGCGGGTAAGGCCGGCCGGGCGGTGAACATCAAGAAAGGCCAGTGGATGGCGCCGGAGGGAATGCGCGGGGCGGTGGAGAAGGTCCGGGCGGGGGGCGCCCCCGAAGTGGCGGTCACCGAGCGGGGCACCTTCTTCGGGTACGGCGACCTGGTGGTGGACATGCGGAACTTCGCCCGGCTGCGCGAGGCCTGCGGCTGTCCCGTGATCTTCGACGCCACCCACTCGGTCCAGCAGCCGGGGCAGGGGGCGGACGGCGCGAGCGGGGGCCTGCGCCGGTTCATCCCGCCCCTGCTCTACGCCGCGGCCGCCGCCGGCGCGGACGGGTTCTTCCTCGAGACCCACCCGGACCCCGACCGCGCGCCGAGCGACGGGCCCAACATGGTGCCCCTGGACCGCTTGCCGGAGCTCCTGGAAGTCGCGCTCGACATCTGGTCACGCGCCCGGGCGGAAGGCACGGCGACGGCGCGGCCCCGGGGGATATGACGCTCGACGCGGCGCTGGCCCGACGCATCCGGCTGGTGGGCTTCGACGTGGACGGCGTCCTCACCGACGGCGGCCTGTACCTCGGCCAGGTGGACGGTCGGCCGGTCGAGCTCAAGCGCTTCGATACCCAGGACGGCGTGGCCGTCTGGATGCTCCGGCGGGCGGGCCTGGTCGTGGCGCTGGCCAGCGGCCGGGCGTCCGAAGCCACCACGGTTCGGGCCCGCGAGCTCCAGGTGGACGAGGTGATGCAGGACGACGGCCAGGGCCGGAAGCTCGCCGCTTTCGAGGCGATGCTCGCGCGGCGCCGGCTCCGCTGGGAGGAGTGCGCCTTCGTGGGCGACGACCTGGCCGACCTGCCGCTGCTCAACCGGGTGGCCCTGCCGCTGGCCGTGCCCAACGCGGTCCCGGAAGTGCGGGCCGCGGCGGCCCTGGTCACCCGCGCGCCGGGCGGGCACGGGGCCGCGCGAGAGGTGGCGGAGTTCCTGCTCCGGGCCCGCGGGGAGTGGGACGGGCTGCTCCAGACCTATCTCGCCGAGCGGGGCGATGTCGCACCCACCGCCGTCCGACCTGATTGACCGCGGCCGCCGGGTCCTCGAGCTCGAGGCCCGAGCCATCCGCGAGGTCGCGGGCCGGCTGGGCCCGGCCTTCGCCGAGGCCGTGCGGGTGCTCGCGCGGGCGAAGGGACGGGTGATCGTCTCCGGGGTCGGGAAGTCGGGCCTGATCGCTCGCAAGATCGCCGCCACGTTCACCTCCACCGGGACGCCCGCCACGTTCCTGCACCCGGTGGACTCCCTGCACGGCGACCTGGGGATCGTGGGGCGCGACGACGTCGCCATCGTCCTGTCGAAGAGCGGGTCCTCCGAGGAGCTGTTCGGCCTGGTGGATCAGCTCCAGCGGCTGGGCGTCCCCCTCATCGCCATCACGGGAGATCCCGGCTCGCTGCTCGCCCGGCAGGCCACGGTGGTGCTGGACGCCGCCGTGGCGGAAGAAGCCTGCCCCGAGACGCTGGCGCCCACGGCGAGCACCACCGCGGCCCTGGCCCTGGGCGACGCCCTGGCCGTCACCTTGCTCGAAGTGAAGGGGTTTCGGCGCGAGGACTTCGCCGCCCTGCACCCGGGGGGCGCGCTGGGGCGAAAGCTCCTGCTGCGGGTGCGGGACGTGATGGTGACCCGGGACGTGCCCACCCTCACGGCCGAGCGGCCGATGCGCGAGTGCGTGGTGCTCCTCGCCGAAAAACGCGGCACCGTGGCGGTGGTGAACGGGGACGGGGCGCTGGAGGGCGTCGTGACCGCGGGGGACCTGACCCGGCTCATGGAGCGTACCGATGCGTTCCTGGACCTGCCCGTGGGCCGGGTGATGACCCGCACCCCCAAGACCGCCTCCCCGGACGAGCTCGCGAGCGCCGCGGTGGCTCGGATGGAGCAGCACGGCATCATGGCCATGCCGGTGCTGGACGGCGGCAGGAGGGTGGTCGGGATGGTGCACCTGCACGACCTGATGCGGGCGGGCGCGGTATGAGGCGATCGGCTCTCCGACGTCTCGCCCGGAGCGGTCTCCTCGGGGCCGCCGTGCTGGTGGGGTGCAACGACGGCATCAAGACCACCGCCATCGTGGAAGGCGCGCCCGACGGATCCGATCAGATGCTCGTGGGCATGGAACACCTGCTCACCACCAACGGCGTGGTGCGGGCCAAGGTCGAGGCCGAGACCACCTACATCAACTCGTCAGCCCAGGTGGCGGACCTCCGGCAGGTCCGCGTGACCTTTTATGACGCCCAGGGCAACCGGACCTCCACCCTCACCGCCCGGACCGGCAGCTATCAGCTCCAGTCGGGCGACATGGAGGGGCGGGGAAACGTGGTGGTGACGACCACCGACGGACGCCGGCTCACCACCGAGGTGCTCCGCTACAGCCAGGCCAAGGACTCGGTGAGCTCCGACCAGCCGTTCGTCTTCGAGGCGCCCGACCGGGTGATCGAAGGCGAGGGCTTCACCTCGGATCCGGCCTTCCGCAACGTGGTGGCGCTGCGGCCCCGCGGCACGGGCGGCCGGTTCGTGCTCCCCAACCAATGACCGCCGCGCTGCTCGCCGCCTTGGCCGTGGCTCAGCAGGCCGATACCGGCCGGGGCGGGCGTCCCTGCCGGGTGGTGATCGACTCGGTGGGCCGGCTGGGACGTCAGGTCGAGGTGGCGCCCGGCCGGTACAACTACTATGCGGGCGGCGGCGTCTGGGCCCATTGCGAGGGCACGGGCTCCAGTCTCACCGCCGACTCGGCCGCCTGGTACGGGGCGGAGCAGCGGTTCGACCTGGTGGGCGCCGTGAAGATCCGCGACTCGCTGATGCACCTCGACGCCACCACGGCCCGGTACTTCACCCGGGAGGAGCGGCTCGACGCCCACCGCAACGTGGTGGCAGTGAACCGTTCGACGGGAACCGTCCTGCGGGGCCCCAACCTCACATACCTGCGGGCGGTCGCGGGCGTCCGGGACACCAGCGAGCTGTTCGCCTCGTCCCGCCCGACCATCGAGTACCGCGCCGCGGGCGACTCGGCCGAACCCTACGTGGTGATCGGCGACCGGGTACGCCTGCGGGGGAACGACCGGATGTGGGCCGGGGGCAGCGTGACGGTGGATCGGAGCGATATCGCGGCCCGGGCCGATTCGATGAGCCTGGACCAGACCGCCGGGTGGGGGCTCCTGGTGGGCCGGCCGCGGGTCGAGGGGAAAGGAGCCCAGGTGTACACGCTCACCGGGCGGCGTATCGAGCTCGCGATCGACTCGGGCACGGTGCGGCAGGTGCGTGCGCTGGGCGCGGGCGAGGCCACCGGAGAAGACTGGCGACTGGTGGCGGACACGATCCACCTGGTGCTCCGCGACCGCAAGCTCCAGCAGACGTTCGCCTGGGGCGACTCGATTCGGCCCCGCGCCGTCTCGCGCCGGCACACCGTCGAGGCCGATTCCCTGGCGCTCGACACCCCGGACGAGGTGCTGACCGAGATGCGCGCCTTCGGTCGGGCGCTCTCGACCTCGAGGCGCGACACCACGGCCGCCGCGGAGCTGGACTGGATCGCCGGCGACACGCTGGTCGCCCGGTTCGTCCAGGTGACCGATACGGCCGGCGACACCAACCCCGAGCTCCGCGAGCTCGTGGCCCGCGGCTCGGCCCGCGCGCTCACGCACCTCTACGCCCACGATCGGGAGACGGGAGGAGCCGAAGAGGCGGGAGGGCGAGGAGGACAGGCGGGGCCCGACATCAACTACTCGCGCGGCACGAGCATCGCGGTGCTCCTCAAGGGGGACGCCATTGACCGGGTGGTGGTGACGGGTCGGGCCGACGGCGTGCACCTGGAGAAGCTGCCGCCCCCGCCGGCCGACACGACCCGGGCGGCCACCGCGCGGCCGGCCGCCCGGCGACCGGGCCCATGAGCGCCAATCCCCTGAGCAGTCTGCTCGCCACCCGCGATTCGTCGCTGCCCCTGGCCGCGGCCGCGCTGGCCCGCATCGCGGACCCGGACGGCCGGGCCTCCTTCGGCGAGCTGGCGGTGGCCTACCGGGAGGAATTCCTGCGGCTTCGGGCCCAGGCTCGGGGGGCGAGTCCGCAGGAGGCGGGGACGCTGTCGGTGGACGAGGCGCGCACCAACCTGGGGAACTCGGTGCTCCCCCGCCTCGCCGGGCTGGGCGTGGTCGTGGTGCCGGCCGGCGCGTTGTGGCGCGAGGCCCCCGTGGTCTTCCGGCCCGACGTGTGGGCCTCGCTCTCGGCCGATCCCGACCGCGGCGTGGCCCGTCTCTTCGCCGCCGCCGAACAGGCGCTTCACCGGGCCGAGGCCGCGAGCGGGGAGCATCACGCCCTCCGGGGCGGCAGCCGTCTCGACGCCCAGGGGCTGGTGAAGAGCTACCGGGGTCGCCGGGTGGTGGACACGGTCACGCTGCACCTGGAACAGGGCGAGATCGTGGGCCTGCTGGGACCCAACGGGGCGGGGAAGACCACGACCTTCTACATGATCACCGGCCTCATCCGCCCGGATGCCGGCCGGATTCTCCTGGACGGCCGGGACATCAGCGCGGAGCCGATGTACCGGCGGGCGCGGCTGGGCATCGGGTACCTGGCCCAGGAGCCTTCGGTGTTCCGGAAACTCTCGGTCGAGGAGAACGTGCTCGCCATCCTCGAGACCCTGCCGCTCCCCGACGAGCGGCGCCGCGCCCGGCTCGAGGAGCTGCTCGACGAGCTCGCCATCAAGCACCTGCGCCGCCAGAAGGCCTACCAGCTGTCCGGCGGCGAGCGGCGGCGGCTCGAGATCACCCGGGCGCTCGCGACCGAGCCCAAGTTCATGCTGCTGGACGAGCCCTTTGCCGGAGTGGACCCCATCGCGGTGCACGACATCCAGACGATCGTGGCCGGCTTGCGCGGCCGCGGGATCGGGGTCCTGATCACCGATCACAACGTGGAGCAGACGCTGGACATCGTCGACCGGGCGTACATCATGTTCGAGGGGCGGGTCCAGGTGGCGGGGACCGTGAGGGAACTCGTGTTCGACGACCGGGTGGCCGACCTCTATCTCGGCCCGACGCTCACCGCGCGTCTCCGGGCGCGCCTCTCCGAGGCCGCATGAGCGCCATGAAGAGCGGCCTCCAGCAGCATCAGGCGCTCAAGCAGGAGCTGCGGATCAATCCCCGCCTCTATCAGGCGATGGATCTCCTGTACATGCCCCTGCTCGATCTCCAGCAGCACCTCAAGCAGGAGCTGCTCTCCAACCCGTTCCTCGAGCTGGTGGAGCCGGAGGAGGCCACGGAAGTCACCGCCGCGGACGTGGTGGCGGAGCAGCCCGAGGAGAAGGAAAAAGAGGGGGACGACGAGCCCGACTGGGAGAAGCTCCTGCTCGACGACGGGCCCGGGCCGGGGTCGGCGCCGCGCGATCTCACCGAGGCGCCGGATTATGAGCCGGTCTCGGTCGAGGCCCGGGATCTCGACGACTATCTGCGCGACCAGATCCGCCTGCTGGACCTCACACCCCGCCAGCAGCTCCTGGCCGAGGAGTTTCTCGGGAACATCGCCGAGGACGGCTACCTGGCCGCGACGCTCGAGGAGATCGTGGCCGGGGCCAACCGCCTGCTCGAGGAGCACGCCGCCCGGCGGGCCGAGGAGCGCGGGGAGGGCGGGGAGGGCGGGGACCAGGAGCCCGCGGTCCAGCCCTATACCCTGGCCGAGGCGGAGCAGATGCTCAAGATCATCCAGTCGCTCGATCCGCCCGGGGTGGGGGCCCGGAATCTGCGGGAGTGTCTCCTCCTCCAGCTCGAGAGCCAGCAGCGCACCGACACCCTGGTCTACCGGCTGGTCAAGGATGCCTTCGACGATCTCATCGCGCACCGCTGGAGCGAGCTGGGCAAGCGCTTCGGCATCGAGCCCGCCGAGGTGCAGCGCGCCGCCGACGAACTGGCCAAGCTCGATCCCAAGCCCGGCCTCCAGTACGCTCCGGAGACCGACACCTACATCATTCCGGACCTGGTGGTGGAGAAGGTGGACGACCGCTATCTCGTCTTCCTCAACGACGCGGGCCTGCCGCGACTGCGGATCTCCCGCACCTACCAGGAACTGGCCCGGGACCGAAAGCGTTTCGACGCCGAGAGCAAGGAGTTTATCGCCCAGCGCCTCAACAACGCCCACTGGATGATCCAGGCCATCGAGCAGCGACGCCAGACCATGCTCAAGGTGATGAACTTCATCGTGGACCGGCAACGGGAGTTCTTCGAAAAGGGAGTGGAGTACCTGAAGCCGCTCACCCTTCGCGAGGTGGCCGACGTGATCAATATGCACGAGAGCACCGTGAGCCGGGTGACCAACGAGAAGTACGTCCAAACTCCGCGGGGGCTCCTGCCGCTCAAGTTCTTCTTCTCGAGCGGGCTCCAGACCTCGACCGGCGAGGACGCGAGCGCTCGGGCCATCAAGGCGCAGATCGAGAAGCTCGTGGCCGACGAGGACCCCAGGCATCCGCTCACCGACCAGCAGATCGTCGAGCACTTCGCGGCCAAAGGGGTGAAGATCGCGCGGCGCACCGTGGCGAAATATCGTGACCAGCTGGGCGTCCTGCCGGCACGCATGCGCAAGCGGCTATGAGCCTGGCCACCGGCGACACCCTGCCCGAGGTCAGCATTCTCGTGCCCGCCAAGGACGAAGCCGAGAATCTCGAGGAGTTCGTCCGCCAGGCCCGGGAGGCCCTCTTGCCCCTCCCCTACGCCTGCGAGGTGGTGATCGTAGACGACGGGAGCGTGGACGGCACGGCGGCGCTCTTGCGGGATCTCTCGGCGGCGCACCCCTTCGTCCGGGTGGCCTCGCACCGCTCGCGGCGGGGGATCGCCGACGCCCTCCGCACCGGCGCCGACCACGCCCGGGGTCGGGTGCTGGTCTTCTACCCGGCGGACCTGCAATACCGGCCGGCCGACATTCCGGCCCTGGTCCAGCCCATTCTCGCCGGGGAGGCGGACGTGGTGACCGGGACGAAGCAGGGGCCGTATGAAAAGCGTTTCGTCTCGTGGGTGTATAACGCCCTGTGCCGCCGGCTCTTCGGCGTGCGGGTGACCGACCTCAATTCGGTCAAGGCGTACCGCCGCGAGGTCATGGACGCCGTCCCGACGCGGCCCGACTGGCATCGCTTCATGGTGGTGATCGCGGCGGCCGAGGGGTTCCGGCTCGCCGAGCGGCCGGTGCCGCTCTATCCCCGGCAGGCGGGGAAGTCGAAGTTCGGCCTGGGGCGCATCCCGGTCGGCGTGTTCGACCTGCTGTCGGTCTGGTTCCAGCTGCGCTTCGGCAGGAAGCCGATGCTCTTCTTCGGGCTGTCGGGCGCCGTCCTCTTCTTCGTCGGGTTCCTGGTGGGCGTGTTCGCGCTGGTCCAGCGCTACGTGTACGGGGTGGGGTTCCGGCCGCTGCTGGACTTGATCATGGTGCTGGTGATCTGTGGCGTGGTGCTCTTCGGGTTCGGGTTCGTAGGAGAGATCGTCGCCGGGTTGCGGGAGGAGGTGCGGCGCCTGGAGCGCGAGGTCGCCCAGGTACGGCGCCGCTTGCCCCCGGAGTCATGAGCGTTCACCCGTCGGCCGCCGAGCCCGCCAAGCGCGTGGACGTCCGCATCGTCCCCTTCGACCCCCGGTACCTCGACGAGACCCTGGCGTTCCTGCGCCGGTGGAGCCCCGAGCACCCGGAGCTGGGCGAGCGGTCGCTCTACGACTGGCAGCGGTGCCGGCGGTACCTGGCCCTGCTCGACGGGAAGGTGGTGGGGCACATCGGCCAGATCGAGCACGAGTTCCGGTACGCCGACGGGCGGCCGCCGGTGCGGCTGGGCTGGGGCATCACCCTGGTTCTCGACATGTCGGACGACGCCGTACGAAAGTCCGCCGGCCGTGGGTTGCTCAAGGCCTGCGAGGATGCCCCCGGGCTGAAGTACGCGGCCGTCGGGGTGGTGCCCGCCATCGAGCCCGCTTATCGGCGGCGCGGGCACCAGATCCAGCGCGACGGCAGCAGCTACTTCGCCCGTTTCTTCCGGCCGGAGAAGGCGCTGGCGTACTGGAGCAAACCCCCGGCCCTCGCCCCTCTGGTGAAGCTGGCCAACGTCCTGATCCGGCCGGCTACCCGGATCCGGTTCGGTACCCTGGAGCGGGTGGCGCGATTCCGGCCCGAATGGGACCCGGTCTGGGACACCCTGCTGAAGCAACGCTACGAGCTCTACGGGGTGCGGACCGCCGACTACCTCAATTACAAGTTGGCGCAACCGAACCGGCAGTACGCGAGCTTCCTACACCGGGACCCATCCGGGGCCGTCGACGGCTACATCGTGTATCGCCGAGCCCGGCACCGCACCCGCGACCTGGACCTGGTGAAGATCTGCTCCTTCGTCGGCTCTCCCGGAGCCCAGCGAGACCTGCTCGCCGAGGCGATGCGGTTCGCGCTGGAAGAGGCGCCCGGGACGTACGGGATCGTCGGCCTGAGCGCCACCGTGGACGCCCCGGCGTTTCGGTCGGTCGGCATGTACGTCACCCGTCCCTATCCGGTGGTGCTCGCCGCCGGCATCGCAGGGCGGGCGCGGGTGGATTTCTTCGATTCCGACCTGGACGATCTGTGGTAACGGTCTACGTCGTGACGAGCTGCGACACCGATCCCGACCGGCCGGGCCTTCTCGACGGCGGGCCGCCGGGACGGCTCACGTGGAAAGGCATGACGGAGGGTGTCCCGGCGCTCAAGGACGCTGTGCGTGGCCTGCACGACAGCAGAGGACGGGAGCCGGTCTTCACCTGGCTCCTGCGGGCGGACGAACAGATCCGCTCCCTGCACGGGGAATACGCCTGGCCGGCCCGCGCCCACCAGTCGCTCTGGCGCTCGCTCGAGCAGAGCGGGGACGAGCTGGGATGGCACCCCCATTTCTGGCGGCGCCCCGGGGGGAGCGGCCCCTGGGCCCAGGAGCTGGACGACGTGGACTGGCAGGTGGAGATGCTGCGCCGCGCCCACGCCGACCTCGCCGAGTGCCTGCCGGGGGGCGTCCAGAGCGTGCGGATGGGATGGGCCTATCACAACAACCACACCTGCCGCGCCCTGGACGACCTGGGCCTGGCGGTGGACCTGTCGCCCCTCCCGGGATACCGCACCCTCACGGCCCGGGCGCGGCCCAAGGGGGAGAACCTATTCGACTGGTATCCATCGCCGCGAACGCCCTTCCGACCTTCACGGACGGACTA
Source organism: Gemmatimonadales bacterium (assembly GCA_035575475.1). Classification (GTDB taxonomy): domain Bacteria; phylum Gemmatimonadota; class Gemmatimonadetes; order Gemmatimonadales; family GWC2-71-9; genus DATLXT01. The sequence goes on from DATLXT010000079.1 coordinate 20,735, forward strand.
CCGCCGACCCCCTCGACCGGGAGAGGAGTCGTACCGTTTGCTGGAGGTCCCCAGCTTCGTCTCGACCTCGGTGCCGTGGGCGCTGATCGGCGGTCTTCAGCTGGCGCGCAAGACGGGTGACCCGGGCCAGATCTGGCAGGTTATCCGCCGGCCCACCTACTGCATCAATGTGACCGCCCGCCCCCGGTACTTCGCCCCCCTGGTGGCTCAGCTGCGGCGGGCGCTCCGCCGCGGGCCCGGGGGCCCGCTGGTCTTCTCCACCCAATTTCATGCCGACGAGGTGGTGCCCAACCGCAGCAGGCTCTACGAGCTGGGGAGCGTTCGCCGCAACCTCGAGGCGGTGGTGCGGGCCTGCACCGACGCCGGCGTGCCCGTCGAGTTCGTCCCGGCGCGTCGCCTTCCCGCGCTGCTCGCTTGATCGTCGGGATCCTGACGCACGCCTATCCGCGTCACGACGGCGACGTGGCCGGAGCCTTCATCGAGCGCCTGGCGCTGGGCCTCGTGGCGCGGGGCCACGGCGTCCGGGTGGTGGCGCCCGCCGATGCGGGGCGAGGCGGCACGGCGGTCCGCCATGGAGTGCCCGTCATCCGGGTCCGGTACGCGCCGGCCCGGTGGGAGACGCTCGCCTACCGGGGCACCATGCTCGCGGCGGCGCGCTCGCCCGCCGGGCTCCTCTGGTTCGGATCGTTGGTGTGGCGGCAGGCTCGGGTCTCGCGGCGCCTGTGGAGGGCGGAACACCTCGACGTTCTGCACGCGCACTGGTGGGTGCCCGGGGGCACGAGCGCCTGGCTCGCCCGCCGTCCCTACGTCGTGACCCTGCACGGCATGGACGTGGTTCTCCTGGAGGCCTCGCGGGGAGCGCGGGTCCTGGCAGGGCGGGTCCTGCGGCGGGCGGCGGCGGTCACGGCGGTCTCCTCGGACCTGGCGGACCGGGCCGCCGTCGCCCTCGGGCTCGAGCGGGATCGGATCGAGGTTCAGCCCATGCCGATCGAGGCCGCTCGTTTCACGCGCACCAGTCGCGGCGGGGGAGGGATCGTCACGGTCGGCCGCCTCGTGCCCCGGAAGCGGCTCGACCTGCTGCTGGAGGCGCTGGCGCTCTTGCGCGGGGCGGGGCGCACCCTCCCGCTCACCGTCATCGGCGACGGCCCCGAGCGGCCGCGCCTGGAGCGCCGCGTGGCGGAACTGGGCCTCGGCGACCAGGTGCGGTTCAGGGGCGAGGTGGCTCCGGCCGACATTCCCGACGCCATCGGCGACGCCGATGTTTTCGCGTTCCCCGCGCTGGGCGAGGGCTTCGGGCTGGCCGCGGCCGAAGCGCTGCTCCTGGGAGTTCCCGTGGTGGCCAGCCGCGACGGCGGGGGAGTGCGCGACATCGTCCCCGAGAGGGGCGGCGGCCGTCTGGTGGACCCCGACCCCGCCGCCATCGCCCGGGCGATCGAGGAGCTGCTCTCGGACCCCGAGGCCCGCCGGCTGGCAGCCCAGGCCGGCGCGGCGCTGCGGCGCCGCCTCGAACCCTCGGCCGTGGCCGAGCGCTTCGAGGCGATCTACCGCAGGATCGCCTCCAGGCACCGCAGCCAGAACGCCGGGTAGTGCTCCCAGCAGACGAAGTTGCAGCCCCAGTGCGGTGCCGGATCGGACATGTAGGCCAGCGTCCTGCCCTGGCCGAACGTTCCGACGGCGAGCAGCGGGTCGCCGGTTTCCTTCACCCGCAGCAGGACGTCGCACCCGTCGCGAGGCAACACCCGGTTGTAGCCGAGGATGGGCGGGAAGGTGGCGAGGTCCACGCCCTCGAACAGGGCGCGGTGCCGGGCGACCGGCTCCGCGGTGAAGCCCTCGGTACTCTCGATCAGGTCGTCATGATCCAGGCACCGTACAGGGAGAATCTCCTTGAGCCGGGTCCGGTTCCAGCCGCCCTTGCCCATCTCCCCGGTGAACGACAGCCAGCCCCCCAGGAACATGGCGCGCTTGCCGCCGGTGACGGCCTCGATGGTGAGCCGCACCCGATCCGGAAACGTCAGCACCCGCGTCCCCAGCTTGCTGCGGTCGAAAAACTGGGGGTGCAGCTGGAAGTTCTTGGCCTCGACGTCGCTGAAGACCAGCACGTCGTAGGTGGCGAGGATCTCCTCGTAGGCGCCCGGGGGCAGGTTGTAGAACTCCCAGGTGGGCACGTCCGCCACCTGGTGCCGGCCGCCGGATTCCAAGGCCTCCTTCAGCCAGCGGCCGTAGTAATACATGTCCAGGCCCTTGTACTGGTAGTTGAAGGGCGTTTCCGCGAACAGCGGGCCGAGGCCTACGCCCCAGTCCCCCACGTAATACACTCTGGCCATGGGCTCCCCCCTCCTTCGGCTCAAGTGTGTCGGCCGTGGCCGGGCTTGGCCATCCCGGCTTACATTTCGCTCCCAGTGACCCGAGACACGGCGGCGCGCTCCCGCGACCTGGCGCAATTCTACATCGCCCGCACCGACTGGCACGCACCCGCCGAGGAACGCATGCGCTTTCGCAAGGCGGCCGCGCTGGCCCGGGTGCCGGCGGGCGCGGCGGTCCTCGACATCGGGGCCCGCGACCGCGGGTTGCGCCGCTTCCTCCCGGAGGTGCGCTACCAGGGGATCGACATCGACCCGGCGTTCGCGCACCCCGAGGTTCTCATTCACGACATCTCCCGGGGCCTGCCGCTTCCCGACGGGGCTTACGACTTCGTCTTCTGCCTCGAGGTGCTGGAACACGTGCCTCACCCCTTCGCGACCCTGGAGGAAATCCGCCGGGTCCTCAAACCGGGCGGCGTGCTGGTGCTGTCGGTACCGAATCCCTATCATTTCAAAGAGATCCTCTGGAACGTGTTCCGGATTCCCGACCGGCAGGGTCACTTCTTCACCTGGACCTGGCAGACGATGACGCGGCTGGCCGAGGCGGTCGGGTTCCGCTTGGACCGCCTGGGCGGTACCTACCTCCACCCACCGATCCCGATGATCGCTCTCTTCGCCCGCTCCGTGGTCTATCGGTTCGTCAAGATTTGACCACCGCTCGCAGGTGGCTCTATTGGGGCGCCCAGGCCGTGGCCGGAGCGGTGGTGGCCGCCATGGTGATCCGGACGATCAGCCGGGACTGGGACCAGTTTCGCTCGCTCCAGGTGACCCTGGCCCTCCACCCGGGCTGGATCTCGCTCTCGGCCCTGGCCGTGCTGCTCACCTACGCGCTCCAGATTTCCTCCTGGCGCCGGGTGCTGGCCGGCTGGGCCCAGCACCTCTCCTTCGGGGCCGCCGCGCGCATCTGGCTGGTGGTCAACCTCGGCCGCTACATCCCCGGTAAAGTCTGGAGCGTGGCGGGCCTGATCGTGATGGCCCAGCGCGCCGGCGTTCCGGCGTGGGCAGCCGGCGCCTCGGCGTTCGCCATGCAAGCCCTGGGGGTGGGCACCGCCGTGGCCCTGGTCGCCGCCGCCGCCCCCTCGGCCGAGTCGCCGCTGCGGCTGGCCCTGGCGGGCCTGGCCGCAGCGGCCACCATGGGCTTCCTGGCGTGGGAGCGGGGAGCCCGCTGGCTCGCCCGCACAAGCGGCCTGGGCCCCGACATCCGACCTCTGCCGCTCGGCGCGGTCGGCGAGAGCGCAGCTCTGTCGCTCGCGAGCTGGCTGACCTACGGCCTGGCGTTCTGGCTCCTGGCGCGCGGGCTGGGCCTCCCCAATCCGCCGCCCCTGGCCACGGCCGCAGGCGTGTTCGCTCTGGGATACCTGGTGGGCGTGCTGGCGCTCTTCGCTCCGGGCGGCGTGGGCGTTCGCGAAGTCGTGCTCATCAGCCTGCTCACGCCCGCCCTGGGCGCCGGTGGAGCGGTGGCGCTGAGCCTGGCCTCCCGCATCCTGCTCACCCTGACCGAGGTCGCGGCACCGATCGGCATCCTGCTGCTCAGGCGGCGGTCCAAGGAGGACACCCGTGTACGAACCTAGGCGGCCGACGCTCACCGCCACCGCGTTCTTCATGGTGTTCGTGGTGCTCCTGAGCCTTCCGCTCCTGGGCGGCCGCTGGCTGGTCGGGCCGCTCAGCGACCAGCTCAGCGGCTACGCCATTCGGGAGTGGGCAGGCCAGCACTGGCGCGCTACCGGGAGCATCCCGCTCTGGAACCCGATGATCTTCGGCGGGCTCCCCTACGTGGCGACCGCCGGCCACGGGGACGTGTTCTACCCCACGTCGTTCCTGCGCCTGGCGCTGCCCGCCGACCTGGTGACCAGCCTGGGGTTCGTGCTCCACTACGTTCTGGCGGGCATTTTCACCTACCTCCTGCTCCGGCGGCTCGGCGTCTCGTGGCTGGGGGCGGTCGTGGGCGGCATGGCGTATCAGCTCTCCGGAAGCCTGGTCTCCCTCCCCAACCCGGGTCACGACGGGAAGCTATTCGTCTCGACCATGCTCCCGCTCGCGTTCCTGGCCCTGCACGCGGCCGTGCGGGAGCGCCGGTGGTGGGGGTTCGGCCTGCTGGCCTCGAGCGTGGGGCTCTCGCTGCTCAGTCCCCACTATCAGATGACCTACTACCTGCTCATCGCCTCCGGCCTCTTCGCACTCTACTGCGCGTTCGGCGAGAGGGATCCGGAGCCCATGGGGCCCCGCCTGGCCCGGCTGGCGCTGGCGCTGGGCGCGGTGGGAGTCGGCTTCGGCGTGGCGGCGCCGCAACTGCTGCCTTTCCTGGAGTACCTCCCGCACTCGCCACGGGCGGAGACCTACGGCGGCTTCGCCGCGTCCGTGTCCTATGCCGTGCCGTGGGACCACGTGCCGGAGCTGCTGCTCGCGGGATTCACCGGGGAAGGGGAGACCTACTGGGGCTCGAACCCGCTCAAGCTCCACTCCGAGTACCTCGGCCTCGCGGTGGTGGCCCTGGCGGCGCTGGGCTTCGGTGACCGACGCCGCCGCTTGATCTGGTGGCTCACGGGGATCGGCCTCCTGTTCCTGCTCATCAGCCTGGGCGGCGCCACCCCGTTTTATCGGCTCTGGTGGAGTGTCATGCCGTACGTGAAGAAGACCCGGGCCCCGGGGATGGCGCTCTACGTCGTGGCGTTCGTTACGGCCCTGTTCGCAGCGTTCGGCGCCGCCCGGCTCGAACGGGGGGAGGGTGGGGCCCATGCGCGGGTCTGGCTGGGCCTGGCCGGCTTTGTGGCGCTCCTCGCCCTCGGAGGGGTCTTCGGCGGGCTGGCGGAGGCCCTGGCACCCCCCGGCCGGGGACCGGCCGCAGCGGCGCTGGCGGGAGCGATTCGTCTGGGCGCCCTGGGAAGCGCCCTGGCCCTGGCGGGCGTGGCCCTGCTGGCCCTGGGACGCCAGACCGGGCGCCTCCCCGCCGCGGCGTTCGCGGTCGCCCTGCCGCTCGTGGTCGGTGCGGACCTGTGGCGGGACGGGAGGCGATACTGGCACTACCAGCCGCCGCCCCGGGAGGGCCTCTACCGAGAGGACCCGCTCGTGGCCCACCTCCGGAGCCAGCCGCCGCCCTACCGGGTCCTCGACCTGGGCCCCCTGCTGGGCGCCACCACCTACCCGTCCAACGTCCTCCAGGGCCACGACGTCGCCCAGGTGCTGGGCTATTTCGGGTTCGAACTGCGCTACTACGACGAGTTGTTGGGCGGGAAGAACGAGTGGCGCTACCTCCTCGCCTCGACCCGCCTCTGGGACCTGCTGGCGGCGAGATTCGTCATCACGCCCGATACCCTGGCCCTCCCGGGCTATCATCGCATCCTGGGACCGGTGCGGACCGGGGCCGGAGGCCAGGCGTATCTCTACGAGGCGGACCGGACGCCTCCCTACGCCCGGGTGGTGCCGGCCGCGATGAAGCTCGCCGACGACCGCATCCCGGCCACACTGGCCGATCCCCGCCTCCCCGGATACGACCAGGTGGTGTTCCTGCCCGAGGACGCGCCGGTGAGCCCACCCCCGGTGAACGACTGGCCAGCGGCGAGCCCCAGCCGCGCGACGGTCAGCTCCTGGCGGCCCGGCGCCATGACGATCGACCTGGATCCCTCGCCGGCCGGGCCCGCCTACCTGCTGGTCGCCGAGAACTGGTATCTGGATTGGAAGGCGACCGTGGACGGCCAGGCCGCGCCGGTGATCCGGGGCAACCACTCGCTCCTTACGGTCCCGGTCCCGGCCGGCACTCGCCGCGTCGAGCTGGTTTACCGCTCCGCCACCTATAGCCGGGGGAAGGTGATCAGCGTGCTGTCATTGGGCCTGATACTGCTGGCCTTCGCCGTCCCCCCCGCGCTCGGCTGGAGGCGGCGTGGCTGAGCGCGCCCTGGTCTGCATCCCCACCTACAACGAAGCTCAGAATCTCCCCGAGCTCGTCCCTCAAGTGCTTTCTCAGGACCGGCGCCTCGAGATCCTGGTGATCGACGACAACTCGCCCGACGGCACCGGCCGCTTGGCCGATGAGATGGCAAGGCAGGAGCCGCGACTTCAGGTGATCCACCGGGAGGGAAAGTTAGGCCTGGGAACGGCTTACATCGCCGGCTTCAAGTGGGCTCTGGAGCGGGGCTACGACTACATCTTCGAGATGGATGCGGATTTTTCGCACGACCCGCGGCACTTAAAGGAGTTTCTCAAGGCGATCGAGAATGCCGACCTGGTGCTGGGCTCCCGCTACCTGGGCGGCCGGGTGACGGTGGTCAATTGGCCCATGGGGCGTCTTCTGCTATCGTACTTCGCGAACCTGTACGCCCGCTGGGTCACCGGGCTCCGGATCTGGGATCTGACCGGGGGGTTCAAGTGCTATCGCAGGCGGGTGCTCGAGAGCATCGACCTGTCCCGGGTGCGCTCCAACGGCTACGCTTTCCAAATCGAGATGAGCGTCCGCGCATGGCGAAAAGGGTTCAAGCTGGTCGAAATCCCCATCGTGTTCGTGGATCGGACCGAGGGGCAGAGCAAAATGAGCCGGGCGATCGTGCGAGAGGCCGTCTGGATGGTACCGCGGCTCCGGCTCATGGCCTGGTTCGGCCGCATCTGATCGGGCTCGCGGTCTATAAGATGACGGGGTCGGGGAACGACTTCGTCATGGTGGACGGCCGGGTCACGACCCCGGCTGACTGGTCGCCCCAGGACATCCAGGCCGTTTGCGCCCGGGGCACAGGCGTCGGCGCTGACGGCCTGGTGTTCGTCCGGCCCGGATCCGAGCCGGGCGCGGCCCGGATGATTTACTTCAACAGCGACGGCTCCCATGCGGCGATGTGCGGCAACGCCGCCCTCTGCGCCACCTGGCTCGCCGCCCGGCTGGGCCTCGCACCCCCCACAGGGATGCGCCTCGAGACCGACGCCGGCGCCTACCAGGCCCGCTGCGGCGCCGGGGACGGGCGGGCGGCGCTCGGCTTCGGGCCGGTGGCCTCGCCGGGCGGCGTGCGGGGGCTCCAGCTGCAACCGGGTGAGCATCAGGCGGCGCTGGCCAGCGTCGGGGTGCCACACCTCGTGGTCCTGGTGGACGACGTGGATCGCGTTGACCTCCCGCTCCGCGGCAGGGCACTTCGGTGGGACCCGGCGCTCGGGCCGGCCGGGGCGAACGTGAACTTCGTCTCTCCCGGTAACGACCCCTCGGAATGGCGCATGCGCACCTACGAGCGCGGGGTGGAGGGAGAGACCCTGGCGTGCGGCACGGGCTCGGTGGCGGCCGCCTGCGCCCTCCATGGATGGGGCCTGGGGGCCCTTCCCATGGCGGTAATCACCCGCAGCGAGCGGCGACTCGCCGTGCAGGCCCGAAGGCAGGCAGATGGTGGCTACGGGGACGTGTGGCTGGAAGGGGAGGCGCGGCTGGTCTTCAGGGGGGTGCTGGCCTAGACCAGTTATTCACATTCACACACGGATCAACTTAACATAACATATCTTATACGACGTCATGCTGTATCAACACAGGCGTCATGGTCTTTCCGCGGGACCCGACCCTTTGGTCAGTTCACCGATACGCACCTCGGCTTCCACAACCGGGCCGGTGTTCGCAAAGTCCTTGACGATCCGACGGTAGGCCTCGAGGGCGCGCACCGTGTCCCCTGCCAGCGCCCAGTTGCGCCCCGCGTCCGACCAGAACTGGGCCGCGAGGAAGGGCCACAGCGCCGCTTCCGCCGCCCTTCGGTAGGCCTCGGCCGCATCGCCCCACCGACCCAGGTTCTCGTAAGCGGCGCCCAGCAGGCCGAAGGCCTGGGCCCGATACAGGGGGCTCGCGCCCGGGGCGAATTCCCGCAACACCGTCACCGCCTGCTCGCTCTGTCCTTGAAGCAAGCGGACCCGCGCCAGCAGCACGGTGGCTTCTTCCGCAGCCCGCGTGCCCGAGTAGTTCTCGGCGATCCGGGCGAACTCGCTGGCCGCGAGGGGCAGGTTCTCCGACTCCAGGGCGAACCGGGCCTGGTTCAGCTGATCCGAGGCCCGAATCTCAGCCTGGCGCCCCGACCACACGCTCCAGGCGGCGACCAGCGCCACCGCCGCGAGGGCGAACCCACCATACATCGCCGCCTGGCGGTGGGCCCTGAGCCACCCGGCCACCGCCCCGACCAGCTGTTCCGATCGGGGCGCGGACTGCCTGGTTGTCGCCTGTACCGAACTCGCCATCTCCCTCTCCCGTTCTCCCGCAGCACTCCCGGGGGCTCGACGGCCGCGTCCTGGCGCGGCTGACGCTGGGGCGATGGTCCCGGGCTCGCGCCCCAGTGCCCCTGGGGTGACTCGAACACCCGGCCAACGGTTTAGGAAACCGCTGCTCTATCCACCTGAGCTACAGGGGCGTAAGCTTGGGAATGTAGCGGAGTTACGCGTAATGCAGCAAGGCCTCGACTCGCTCGCCCTGCAACCGCTCGCGCCCCTTCAAGAACCCCAGCTCGATGAGAAAGCAGTACCCCGCGAGCGTGGCGCCGTGGTTGCGCACCAGATGGCCTGCTGCCTGCGCCGTCCCGCCGGTCGCGAGGACGTCGTCCACCACGAGCACCCGGTCCCCGGCCCCGACCGCGTCCCGGTGCATTTCCAGCGCGTCGGTACCGTATTCCAGCTCGTACTCCACACGACCCCGTTCGGCGGGCAACTTCCCCGGCTTCCGAATGGGGAC
>DATLXT010000080.1:0-4532 GCA_035575475.1 Gemmatimonadales bacterium
GGGTTGGCGTCGAGCTGGGACTGGGGAATCGGCATGAGGACGTTGCGCGCCGGCCCCGCGGGCTTGAACGACCAGGGCTGGGTGAACTTGCCGTGCCGGATCAGGTCCTGCCGCCGCTTGGCCTCGAAGGCCAGCTCGAACAGACGCTCGTTCAGGATCATGGTCCGGCAGCTCGCCAGATCGGTGCAGGCCACCGGCTCGTCCGGGTTGAAGACCCGGGCCCGCAGATTGTTGACCAGCGTCAGGGCGGTGGCGTTGGGCGCGCCCATCTCGTTCAGGGCTTCGGCCTTGATGAGATGGATTTCCGCCAGACGGAAGTAGACGAAGTCGTTGCCGTTCTCCTGCGCCACGTGGTCCGGGTCCACCGGGAACTTGTACGGGCGGGCGCCTTCGCCTTCGGTCGCCGCGGTCTCATTGTTGATGGTGACCGTGAAGACGAGCGGCGCGCCGGTGCGGTCGGTGACCGGAACGGTGTCTCCCCGGGCCAGGGCGTCGAGATTGTACTGCTGCCCCACCAGGAAGACCCGGCGTCGCTGGTCGTCCGGGTCGAAGGCGTTGTAGGTCTCCGCGATGGTCGCGAACCCGTTCCAGGGAGCGGGGGTGAGCTGGTTGTAGTGCAGCGCCCGCATGACGAAGTTCAGCCCGAACCCGTCCTGGTTCACGTGCTTGACGACCAGGATGTTCTCGGGCGAGCTGGCGTTGGTGGCCGAGAAATTCGAGGAGAAGTCCGCCGCCAGGCTGTAGACGCCCGAGTTGATGATGCTATCGGCGAAGTCCACGGCCCGCTGACAGGCGCTGGCGCCCCGGATTTGCACCGTCGAGCACGAGTTGTAGCCGGTCGGGTCGATGCCGTCGTCCTTGGTGAAGACCCCGGCGTTGAGGTACATGTTCGCCAGAATGGCGTCGGCGGCTCCGCGGGTCATGCGGCCGTGGCTCGACGCGGGCCACGACGGCGGCAGGTCGTTACGGGCCGCCAGCAACTCCGACTCGATGAAGTCGAACAGCTCGGCGCGGGGGGCCCGGGGTCGGGCTTCGATCTTCGTATCGGTGACGATCGGCACTCCGCCGAACAGGTCCAGCAGCTGATAGTAGAAGAACGCGCGCAGCAGGCGCAGCTCCGCCAGGATGGTGGCTTCGTTGGCCACGTCCAAGTTGTCCAGCGCCGCGATCACCAGGTTGGCCCGGGCGATGCCGGTAAAGGCGTCGCTCCAGGCCGCCCCGATGTCCTCGAGGCCCGCCGGGGTGTTGGCCGCCCAGCTCTGGCGGTGCAGCTCGAGCCAGCGGCCGTTGTCGAACCAGTCCTGCCCCCGGGTGGGCACGATGATTTCGTCCGAGCTCACCTCGCTCAGATTGTAGTAGGCCCACTCGGTGGCCCGGAGCTGGGCGTAGACGCCCGCCAGGGCGCCCAGCACCTCTTCCGCGTTCCGGGGGAAGTTCTCCGGCGTGAGCGCGCTCGACGGCGTCTCCGACAGATCGGTGCATCCCTGAAGGGACACCACCACCGGGGCCGCGAGCATCAGGGCGAAGGCGCCGGCAGATCTTAGCGATTTGGTCATAGCTGGTCTCTCCTCCCTCGAGGATGCGCCCTCAGAACGTTACGCGGATGCCGGCCGTGACCGTGCGCGCCCGCGGATAGCTAAGATAATCGATCCCCCGGGACGCCAACCCCGCGTCGGCGTGCACTTCCGGATCGAGACCGGAGTAGCCGGTGATCAGCAGCAGGTTGTCCCCCGATACGTAGAGCCGGGTGGTTCGGCCCGGCGCCCGGAGGATCGGCAGATCCAGGTCGTACTCCACCGTGACGTTCTGCAACCGCACGAACGACCCGTCCTCGATCCAGCGGGAGGAGTAGATGGCCGGCTCGTCGATGCCGGTCGGGTCGTTCAGGGCCGACCTCAAGAAATTCTTGTCCTGCTTCGCATTGCCCTTGGTCGCGTACACCAGGGCCGTGTTGTTGAACACGTCCTGGCCTACCACGCTCCGGATCAGGGCGCTGAAGTTGAACCGCCCCCAGGTCACCTGACTGTGCAGGCTGAGGGTGAAGTCGGGGTTCGCGTTCCCGATGATGGCGAAGTCGTCGCCCGTGGCGAACCGGGTCTCGCCGTTCACGCAGGTCGCGCTCGGCGTCCGGCAGCGGAACAGCTCCTGACCCGGTTTCCAGAGGGTGTCGGTGCCCACCACCATGGTCTCGCTCGCCACCCGGCTGAACACCCGGCCGTAGAAGGTGCCCAGCGGCTGGCCCGGGATGATGCGCTGGGCCTGCTGGTCGGACTGGCCCTGCCCGCTGATGCCCGCCGTCGGGATGAAGCTCTCCCCGCCCAGGTCGAGCACCTTGTTCCGATTGGCTTCGAACACCAGCCCCGCCCGCCAGCGGAGGCCCGGACGGGAAACCGGTACCGCATCCAGGGCGATCTCGACGCCCTGGTTCCGCACCTTCCCGATGTTCTCGAACCGCCGTGACACCGCCGCGGGCGGCGGCACCAGGACCTCGAGGAGCAGGTCCGAGGTGTTCTTCAGGTAATACTCGATGGTCCCCGAGACCCGGTTGTCCAGGAAGCCGTAGTCCAGGGCCACGTTGAACTGCGAGGTCCTCTCCCACTTGAGGTCGGGGTTCGGATTGCGCGTGGGGCCGACTCCGGTCACCGGTTGGTCTCCCCAGGGGTAGCTGAACCCGGTTCCGGGCTCGAAGGTGGGGAGCGACGAGTACGCCGGAATGGCCGGGTTTCCGGTGACCCCCCATCCGGCCCGCAGCCGGAGGTCGGAGAGCCCGAACGGCCGGCCCTGCATGAACGATTCCTGGCTCATGCGCCAGGATGCCGAGATGGCCGGGAACACGCCCCACTTGTTCCCCTCGCCGAACACCGACGAGCCGTCGTAGCGGAGCACGCCGGTGAGGAAGTACTTGTCGTTGAGCCCGTAGTTGGCGCGGCCGAAGAAGGAGACCACCCGCTTCTCCGAGCGCCCCGAGAACGGCCGCACCAGCGCGTTGCCCGCCCCCAGGTTGTCGAAGCTGAACGCGTCGGTGAGGAAGTCCCGCGCCTCGGCCCCGAAGTCCGCCGTGGTGAATTCGCTGAATTCATAGCCGCCCACGATGTCCACGCTCTGAGCGGCGAACTGCCGGTTGTAGGTGAGGTAGCTCTGGAAAGTCTTGGTGGTGTTCTCGCGCTCGAACTGGGCCGCCCGCCCGTTCCACTGCGCGCCCACCGGACTGGTCTTGGGCATGTAGATCTGGCGCAGGCCGTTGGTCCGGTCCACGCCGATGTTGATCTGGCCGGTCAGACCCGGGAGCAGATCCACCTCGGCCGAGGTGTTGCCCAGGACGCGGGTGGTCCGGCCGAAGTCGGCGATCTGCTCGGCCAGCGCGACCGGGTTGCGGGTGGATTGCGACCCCGGGCCGATCTCGTAGTAGCGCACCTCACCCGTGCTCGGGTCGGTCACCGTCACCGGCCGGGTGGGGTTGAAGTTCACCATGTTGACGAACACGCCTCCCTCGAATCCCCCCGTGGTCTCGAAAGGCAGGTAGTCGTTCTCCACGTGCGAGGCCGTCACGTTGAGCGTCAACCGCAGGCGGTCGTCGAGGGTCTGATGGGTGGCGTTGAGCCGTCCCTGAATCCGTTCGAGGCCGTTGGCGATCACCACGCCTTGCTGGTCCAGGAGGTTCAGGGACGCCCGATACTGGGTGGCCTCGCTCCCGCCGGTGAAGGAGAGATTGTGGTTGTGCGTCACCGCGGTGCGAGTGACGGCGTCCTCCCAGTTGGTGTTGGCCGTGCCCAGCAGCGTGGTGTCCACGTTGAGCCGTCCGGCCCGGACTTCCCGCTTGACGAAGTCCCGGTACTCGTCCCCGTTCAAGACCTCCAGGCGGCGGGCGGGCGTCGCCATCGCGACGTAGCCGTCGTATTCCATCGTGGCCGCCCCCCCGCGGGTGCCTTTCCGCGTCTCGATCAGGATGACGCCGTTGGCCGCCCGGCTGCCGTAGATGGCGGCGGCGGCGGCGTCCTTCAGCACCGTGACCGAGGCGATGTCGGCGGGATTCAGCAGATTCAGCGGGCTGCGCGGCAGGGCCGGTGCGCCGCCGATCCCGATGCCCCGCAGCTCGGTCTCCGCGTTCTCGATGGGCACGCCGTCAATCACGTAGAGCGGCTCGTTGCTGGCCCGGATGGAGGTGCCGCCGCGGACCAGGATCTGGGCCCCGGCGCCGGGCTCGCCGTTGTTCTGGATGATGTTGAGCCCCGCCACGCGGCCCTGAATCATGTTGTTGACGTTGGAAAGCACCCCGACGTTGGCCACGTCCCCGTCCACCGTCGCCACCGATCCGGTGATCGCCTCGCGACGCTGCGTCCCGTAGCCGGTCACCACCACCTCCTCGAGCAGCGCGGCCTGGGGCTGGAGCGCGAAGGTGACCGTCACCGTCCCGCCCGCCGTCACGGTCACGTCCTGCTGTTGGGGCCCGTACCCGATGCGGGCGGCCCGCAGCGCGTGGGTGCCTTCGGGCACCCCGGTGAGGCTGAAGGTGCCGTCAATCCCCGTACTGG
>DATLXT010000081.1:0-10491 GCA_035575475.1 Gemmatimonadales bacterium
CCGGCTTCTACGTGCGGGCCCTCGCCGAGGGGCTGTTTCGGGAACCGCCGCTGGATGCCCGGCGGCGCGAACGCCTGCGCGGCTGGGTGGAAGGCCTCGAGCCCTCGGCCCTGGCCCGCTGGGCCGCCCGGCTCGACTCCCGCTACCGGGGCGGCGGGCGCCAGCGGGCCGCGCGGGTGCTGGAGATGGCCCTCCTCACCGGGCGCCCGCTGTCCTGGTGGCAGGCGCACGCGCGCGAGACCGGAGTACTCGACCCGTGGTACATTCATCTCACCTTGCCGCGCGAGGTGCTGCACCGGCGGATCGCCGAGCGGGTGGACCGTATGCTCGCCGCGGGTCTGGTGGACGAGGTCCGCGGGGTGCTCGCGCGCGGCGTGCCGCCGGACGCGCCGGGCCTCGACGCGGTGGGCTACCGCGAGGTGGTGGCGATGCTGACGGGCCGCCTCCCGGCGGCCGAGCTCCGCCGGGCCATCGTGGTCGCCACCCGGCAGTACGCCAAGCGGCAGGAGACGTGGTTTCGACACCAGCTGCGGGCGCCGTCCGCCGCGCGCCGTGAGCTGAAACCCTGGGCCCTCGACGCCACGGAGGAGAGCGCCGTGCTGGCCGCCGGGATCCTGGAGCGCTGGCGTGCCATCGGCCCGCGCGGCGCACCGCGTGCCGCGCACCACTCATGAAGATCGGCATTACCTGCTACCCGACCTACGGCGGCTCCGGCGCCGTGGCGACCGAACTGGGGCTCGAGCTGGCCCGGCGCGGGCATGAGGTGCATTTCATCACTTACGCGAGCCCCTTCCGGCTCCGGGGCTTCGTCGAGCGGGTGACGTTCCACGAGGTGGTCACGCCGGAGTACCCCCTGTTCGAGCACTCGCCCTACGCCCTGGCGCTGGCCGTGAAGCAGCACGAGGTGGCGCTGCGCGAGCGCCTCGATCTCCTGCACGTCCACTACGCCATCCCTCACGCCGCCACGGCCTGGCTGGCCAAGCAGATGCTCAAGGACCAGCGCGACCTGAAGATCGTGACCACGCTGCACGGGACCGACATCACGCTGGTGGGGCAGGACCCCTCGTACTTCACTCTCACCAAGTTCTCCATCGAGCAGTCGGACGCGGTCACCGCGGTCTCGAACTACTTGCGCGACGAGACCTATCGCGCCTTCGGGTGTGTGGGGTGCGACGTGGTCGTGATTCCCAACTTCGTCTCGACCGCGGAGTACTATCCGCCCACCGGCGAGACCTGCCGGCACTCCCTGGCGCCGCCCGGGCACCGGATCCTGGTCCACGTCTCGAACTTCCGGCCGGTCAAGCGGGTGGTGGACGTGGTCCGGGTCTTCGCGGGGGTCCGGCGGCGGCTCCCGGCGGCTCTGGTGCTGGTGGGCGACGGCCCGGATCGCGACGCGGCCCAGCAGGAGGTGGACGCCCTCGGCCTCACCGGCGATGTCCGATTCCTGGGCAAGGTGGACCGGGTGGCCGACATCCTCCGCGCCAGCGACCTCTTTCTCCTGCCGTCGTCCACCGAGTCGTTCGGCCTGGCCGCCCTCGAAGCGATGGCGTGCGGGGTGCCGGTGGTGGCCACTCGGGTGGGCGGCCTGCCCGAAGTGGTGACCGACGGCGAAACCGGCCGCCTCGCCGCGGTGGGGGCGGTGGAGGAGATGGTGGAGTACGCGACGGCGATCCTGGAGAATCCCGAGGTCCACGCGGCCATGCGGCGGCGGGCCGCCGCGCGGGCCCGGGAGTTCTCCGCCGAGCGGGTGGTGCCGCGCTACGAGGAGCTCTACCGGGACCTCCTCGGTGCCTGAGGTGCTGCGGCTGGTTCGGGCGCACAACCTGGTCATCGCGGCCGCGGGCGTGGTGGCGGGGGGCTGGATCGCGCTGGAGCGCGCCGCGCTCCCGGGGGCGCTCGCCTGCGCCGCGCTCTCGGGCATCGGTCTCGGCATGGCCGGCAACGTTCTGAACGACATCCTCGACGTGGACGCCGACGCGGTGAACCTCCGGCGCGACCGCCCGCTGGCCGGCCGGCGCATCGGCGTGGGCACGGCGGTCGGGTGCGTGGTGGCCGGGGCGGTGGGGGGTCTCGTGACCGCGGCCGCGGCGGGACGCGCGGTGTTGCTCGCCGGCGCGGGAGCGCTCGCCGTCATGATCGTCTACTCGCCGCTCCTCAAGCCGGTGCCGCTGGTCGGCAACCTGGCCGTCTCCACCGTGGCCGGCCTGCCGCTCATGTACGGGGCGCTGGCCGTGCAGCGCCCCGGCGCGGGCCTGATCCCCTGGGTGCTGGCGGGCGCGCTCCACCTGGTGCGCGAGATCGCGAAGGACATCGAAGATCTGGAGGGCGACCGGGTGGTGCGGCGCCGCACGCTCCCGGTGGTGCTGGGCCGCGAGGGGGCCGCGGCCGCGGCCAGCCTGGCGGCGGTGGCGTTCGTACCGCTGAGCCTGGTCCTCCCCCGGCTGGCGGGGTACGACGGGGCGTATTTCGCCATCGCCCTCCCGGCCCAGATGGCCGTGCTGGTGACGGCGTCGCGGCTGCTCCTGGGGGAAACCGAGCGGGTGAGCGCGCTGCTCAAAGGGGCCATGTTGACCGGGATCGTGGCGCTGGTGGCGGGACGGCTCGCGTGACCATCTGGCAAGCCGTGGTGCTGGGCCTGGTGCAGGGTCTCACCGAGTTCCTCCCGGTGTCGAGCTCCGGCCACCTGGTGCTGGCCGAGCGGCTGCTGGGCGTCGAAACCCCGGGCGTCTTCGTCGAGGTCGCGCTGCACGCCGCCACGCTGGCCTCGGTGCTGGTCGTGTTCGGCCGCCGCCTGGCCGCGCTCGCGGTCGGCGTGGTGCACGGGCGAGGGGAGGACCTCCGATACGCCGCCCTCCTGCTCGTGGCCACGGTGCCGGCCGGTCTGGTGGGCGTCCTGCTCGGGGACCTGGTCGAACGGGCCTTCGATTCGCTGGTCCTGGTGGGCTGCGGGCTGGTGGTCACGGGCGGCCTGTTGTGGCTCGCCCGGCGCTCGGGCGGGCAGCGCCCCAGGCCGAGCGCTCCGGGCGCCCTGGCCATCGGGGCCATGCAGGCCCTCGCCGTTCTGCCCGGGGTGTCGCGCTCGGGGGCCACGGTGAGTGCGGGACTCCTGCACGGGCTTTCGCCCGCCCGCGCCGCCGAGTTCAGTTTCCTCATGGCGGTGCCGGTGATCGCGGGGGCGGCGATGCTCGAGGCGCGGGAGGCCGCGGCGGAGGTGGCGCGCGTGGGCGCCGTGCCGCTGGTGGTGAGTTGCGTGGTCGCGCTGGCGTCGGGAATCTGGGCCATTCGCTTCCTGGTGCGCCTGGTCGAGCGGGGACGCTTCCACGCCTTCGCGCCGTATTGCTGGGGCGTGGGACTCCTCACCATCGCCCTCTCCCTGTGGCCGGGCTGACGCTCGACGGAGTCCCGGCGGCCCGGCTCGCCGAGCGCTGGGGCCTGCCCCAGGTGGGCTGCTTCCGCACCCTGGCGTCGGCGCTGGACGCGGTGCACGAGCTGGCCGCGCAGGGCGCCCCCGCCGGCACCGTGGTGCTCGCCGAAGAACAGACCGCCGGGCGGGGTCGGGATGGGCGCACCTGGCGGTCCCCGGCCGGAGGCGTGTGGCTGGGTGCGCTCCTGCGCCCGGGCGGCGGCGCGTTGCCCGCGATCGCGGTGCGCGTGGGGCTCGCCGTCGCGGAGGCGGTGGACGGGGTGCTGGGACGGCCGGTGACGCGCCTCAAGTGGCCCAACGACGTGCTCCTCCAGGATCGGAAGCTGGGCGGGATCCTCTGCGAGGGGCGCTGGCAGGGAGATGCCCTCCAATGGCTGGCCGTGGGGGTGGGCGTGAACCTGGCCAACGAAATTCCGGCCGAGCTCGGCGATCGCGCCATCGCCCTCCGGGAGGTACTCCCCGCGGCCCGGCGGATCGACCTGCTGGATCGCCTGGTCCCCGCGCTGTTCCGGGGCCCCGAGCCCGGCGCCCCGCTCACGGAAGCGGAGCTGGCCGCCTTCGGCGAACGCGACTGGCTGCGAGGCCGGCAGCTGGCGCGGCCCGTGTTCGGGCGCGCCGCCGGCATCGGCCCGGACGGGGCGCTGTTGGTCGTCGCCGCCGGCGCCACGGTGGCCGTGCGCCAAGGGCACGTCGAGCTCGCCTGAGTTAGCTTTCCCGCCATGCTGCTCGCCCTGGACGTGGGCAACACCGAGACCACGGTCGGGCTCTTCCGCGGCGACCGGCTCGAGGCGCACTGGCGCCTGACCACCACGCCCCACCGCACCCCGGACGAATGGGCGGCGGCCCTCACCGCGTATCTCACCCAGGCGGGCCGCTCGACGCAGGAAGTGCGCGCGGCCGTGGTCGCGTCGGTGGCGCCGCCCGTGACCTCGGCCCTGTGCGAAGGCATTGAGCGCGCCACCACCATGCACCCGGCGACCGTGGACGCCCGCTCGCCGCTCCCGATCCGGCTGGACGTGGACGAGCCCCTGACGGTGGGGGCCGACCGGATCGTCAACACGCTGGCGGCCTCGCAGCTCTTCAAGCGCGACACGGTGGTGGTGGACTTCGGCACCGCCACCACGTTCGACTGCATCACGGCCGACGGCCGGTTCATCGGCGGCGTGATCATGCCGGGCATCCGGACGGCGTCCGACGAGCTGGTGCGCCGCGCCGCCAAGCTGCCGGCCACGGAGCTCACGCCCCCCGCGCGGGTCATCGGGCGGCGCACCGAAGACTGCATCCGCGCGGGCGTGTTGCTCGGGACCGCCGAGGCGGTGGACGGGATCCTGCGGCGGATCAAGGCCGAATGGCCGGACGGGGCCGAGCCGCTGGTGGTGGCCACGGGCGGGCTGGCGGGTCTGGTGACGCCGCTCACCCGCGAGATCGAGGCGGTGCACCCGGACCTCACGCTCACCGGGCTTCGGATCGCGGCCGGGTTCCTGGGCCTGCGCTGGTGAGCGACGCCCGCACCCTCAACGCCTGGCGGCGGTGGGGGTACCGGCTCCTGCCCGGGGACGGGTTCTCCTACATCCTGCACCTGCGGCCCGCCGAGTGGCCCATCATGGCGGGCCACACGGCGCTGGGGTACCTGCTGGCCGTGGGGCTGGGGGGCGCGCTGGCCGGCGAGCGCTTGGGCGCGGCAGTATTCGGCCTCGTCGTCTGGGTCGTGTTCCTCAACGGCGGGACCCTGGCCCTGAACAGCGTATTCGATCGCGACGAGGGAGACATCGGGTATCTCCTGGCGCCGCCCCCGCTCCCGCGCTACCTGTTGCCTTTCAGCCTGGCGCTGCTCGCCGGCGGCCAGCTCTTGGCCCTGAGCCTGCCGCCGGCGTTTCAAATTGACTACGCGGTCTGCTTCGCCCTGTCTCTCCTGTATTCGGTGCCGCCGTTCCGGTTCAAGGCGGTGGCCGGGGTGGATTGGGTGATCAACATGTGGGGCTTCGGCACCCTGACGCCCTTCGCCGCCTGGGCCGCGACGGGGCGACCGCTCGATGCGGGACACGCCCTCGTCTTACTGGCCTTCTGCCCCCTGTTCGCGGGCCTCTACCCCCTCACCCAGCTCTATCAAATGGAGGAAGACCGGCGGCGGGGCGATCGCACCCTGGCGCTGATCCTGGGACTGCGCCGCTCCCTGATAGTGGCGATGGGGTGCACCGCAGCGGCGTTCGCCCTGCTCGGGACCGCGGCGGCGGTGCTCGGGATCGGGCGCTGGACCCTGGCCCTCGCGATCCCCTTCGCCGCCTGGATGCGCGTCCTGGTCGCCTGGTACCGCGGGCACGAGACCTGGACCCCCGCCCGGCATCAGCGGGGTATGTATGAGGCGCTGGCGGCGTGGGCCATCACCGATCTCGTGACGGTGGCGGTGTTTGCCCGGTAGCAGGGCCGCGCTAGATTAGGCATCAGCTTCGCCCCAGAGGAGCGCTTCAGGAATGTCGGCCCCGGCGGCACCGGTTTCGACAGATCGTTCGGACTTCCGCACCGTGATGCTCGGCGGCACCAAGCTCGGGCTCGCCGTCGGCGTGGGCGTGGTGCTGTTTCTCGCCCTCGCGCGCCTGGTCCCCGCCGGGTCCCCGCGGGAGATCGCCCAGACGCTCGTGGTGCTCGTCGGCGGCGTGGCCGCGAGCTTCCTCCCCAGCCTCTGGGTGGCCGCTCGTACGGGTGAGGGCATCGCGGGCGCCGCCGCCCTCGGTCTCTGGGGAACCGTGGTGTTCTCGGCCTTCGACATCGTGCTGCTCCGCCCCTTCCGCGCCTATCCCTGGACCTGGGACGCGCTGGGGGGCAACAGCACCTGGTGGTATCTGCCCATCTGGTGGATGCTGGGGACCCTGGTGGCCTGGCTGGGCGCCATCGTAGCCGCCCGCGCCCCTGAGGCGAGTCTCGTGCGCCTCGGCCTGCCCAGCGTGGCGGGCGGCGTGCTGGGGGGCGTGGCCGGGGCGCTCCTGGGGGTGGCGCTTCCGGCGGCGGCGGGCGCGGGCTTCGTGATCGTCCTCGCGGGGCGGGCGCTGGTCGCGCTGGCCCGGAAGGGGTAAGGCTTCGTGCCCCGCTGGCTCGCCCACCTCCTGGTCGTGGTCGGCTGGTTCGCCACACCGCTCACGGCCTGGGGCGCATCGTACCTGGGTGTGTGGCTCGGGGCCCTCGTCGGCATCCGGTTTTCGCACCCGCTGGCCATGCTGGGCACCGCGGGGCTGGGGGGCGCGGTGCTCGGGTTCGCCGCCCTCTGGGCGTGGGTGCGCTTCATGCGCCGCGTGCCGCATCTCCTCTCCCACGTCATGGCGCCCCGCGCCTCACAACAGGAAGAAGCGGTCGTCGCCGCCGCCGACTGACGCGCGTTGCGGCTCCCCGGCTCCCTCCCTCTCCTCCTCGTCCCCGGAGTTCTTGCCGGCCAGGGCCGGGAAGTCGAACTGCGGGTCGGGCGCTGGTGGTCCGACGGCCGGGCCGCGAGCTACGAGCTCACCACCACCTACCCCCTCGGGGGCGGGTTCAGCCATGGCCTCGCCGGCATCGTCCTGGTCGATGATCGGCTGGGCCGGAACCGGGCCTTCTACGGACTGGGCTATGAACTCCAGGCCTGGCGCGGGCGGCGCACCTTCGCGCCCTACGCCGTGATGGGCCTCGCCGCCGGGCTCTCCACCGACACGACCACCCAGGAACTGGGTCTCCAGTGGAGCCTCGGCGGGGGAGTGGAGTGGCGGCCCTTCGACTGGGTGGTGCTGGGGGCGCAGGCCCGCTACCGGGTGGAAGACCGCGGCCCCCGAGGGTTCTGGCGACTGCGGGGCGATTCCCGGGACGGACCGAGCCTGGCCCTGGGTCTCGGGCTGTCCCTGGGTCCGCGGGCGGGCCGGGAGGCCGGCCGGCGGGCCGAAGGCGCCACCTCGGCCGGCCTGCCGCCCCTCAGTCGCCCCGCCCGGGTCCTGGGGGACGCCGCCCCCGTTGTCGAGACGGCGCTGGATGCGCTGGGCAGTCCGTATCGGTGGGGCGGGACCGCCGAGAACGGCTTTGACTGCTCGGGGCTCATCCAGTACGCCTACGGGCAACACGGCATCCGCCTGCCCCGCATGAGCCGGGATCAGGCTCGGGTGGGCAGTGAAGTGACGCCGGTGGTGGAGGCGCTCAAACCCGGAGATATCCTGCTCTTCTCGGCCCGCCCGGGCGGCGGCGTCACCCATGTGGGGATGTACGTAGGGGAGGGCAGGTTCATCCACAGCTCGAACGCGGGGGTGCGGCTCTCCCGGCTGGATCCCCGGGATCCGGAGGCGGGGTGGTGGCTCGGGCGGTGGGTCGGGGTGAGACGGGTGATCCCCTGACGCGCTCCCCCCCTTGACAGGCCTCGGTCAGCCGGAGATAATTCCCGCCGGTCGTTAGCACTCGTCCCAATCGAGTGCTAATAGCTATATTCCACAACAAGTTACGTAAACGACTCAGGCGGAGGCACTTCCCCTATGGCGACCGCAACCGCTACCAAGACCAAGCTGAAGATCTTCCCGTTGGCTGATCGGGTGGTGATCAAGCCGCTGGAGGAGACCGAGACGATGAAGGGGGGGCTCTACATCCCCGACACCGCCAAGGAGAAGCCGATTCAGGGTGAGGTGATTGCTGTCGGCCCCGGTCGGCGGGAGAAGGGGGAGCAGGTGCCGATGGAGCTCAAGGTGGGCGACCGGGTGATCTACGGGAAGTACAGCGGTACCCAGGTCGAGCTGGACGGGGAAGAGTACATCGTGATCAAAGAGTCCGACGTCTTGGCCAAACTGGGCTGAGCTGAGGGAGGAACACGGATATGGCTGCGAAGCTCCTGGAGTTCAACGTCGAGGCCCGAGCCCGGCTCAAGCGGGGGGTGGACAAGCTGGCCGAGGCGGTCAAGGTGACCCTCGGTCCCAAGGGCCGGAACGTGGTCATCGAAAAGAAGTTCGGCAACCCGACCGTCACCAAGGACGGCGTCACGGTCGCCAAGGAGATCGAGCTGGAGGACGAGGTGGAGAACATGGGCGCCCAGATGGTGAAGGAAGTGGCGACCAAGACCTCGGACCTGGCGGGCGACGGCACCACCACCGCGACGGTGCTGGCGCAGGCGATCTTCCGCGAGGGGCTCAAGTCGGTCACGGCGGGGTCGAACCCGATGTCGTTGAAGCGCGGGATTGACAAGGCGGTCGAGGCCGTGGTGGAGGAGCTCAAGCGGGTGTCGGTCCAGACCAAGGGCTCGAAGGAGATCGCGCAGGTCGGGACCATCTCGGCCAACAACGATCCCGAGATCGGCCGGCTGATCGCCGAGGCGATGGAGAAAGTGGGGAAGGACGGGGTGATCACGGTCGAGGAGGCCAAGGGCCTCGAGACCACGCTGGAGACGGTGGAGGGGATGCAGTTCGACCGCGGGTATCTCTCCCCCTACTTCATCACCGATCCCGAGAAGATGGAGGCGGTGCTGGAGGACGCCTACATCCTGATTCACGACAAGAAGATCTCCGCGATGAAGGACCTCCTGCCCATCCTCGAGAAGGTGGCGCAGGCGGGGCGGCCCCTGCTCCTGATCGCGGAGGACGTCGAGGGCGAGGCGTTGGCCACGCTGGTGGTCAACAAGCTGCGCGGCACGCTCAAGGTCTGCGCGGTGAAGGCCCCGGGCTTCGGTGACCGGCGCAAGGAGATGCTGCGCGACATCGCGATCTTGACCAACGGGCAGGTGATCTCCGAGGAAGTCGGCTTCAAGCTCGAGAACACCGTGCTCAACGATCTCGGTCAGGCCAAGCGGATCGTGGTGGACAAGGACAACACCACGATCGTGGGCGGCCGGGGCAAGCCGGAGGCCATTCAGGGCCGCATCAACGAGATCAAGGTCGCGATCGAGAAGTCCACGTCGGATTACGACAAGGAGAAGCTCCAGGAGCGGCTGGCCAAGCTGGCCGGCGGAGTCGCCGTGATCAACGTGGGCGCGGCCACCGAGACCGAGATGAAGGAGAAGAAGGCGCGCGTGGAGGACGCCCTGCACGCCACCCGCGCGGCGGTCGAGGAGGGCATCGTCCCCGGCGGCGGCGTCTCGTTGCTCTGGGCTCAACGGACGCTCGACAAGGTGAAGACGGCCGACGAGGACGAGAAGATCGGCGTCGACATCGTGCGCCGGGCGCTCGAGGAGCCGCTCCGCTGGATCGCGCAGAACGCGGGCCAGGAGGGCTCGATCGTGGTCGAGAAGGTGCGGGCCGAAGGGAAGCTGAACTTCGGCTACAACGCCCAGACCGACCAGTTCGAGGACCTGGTGGCTGCGGGCGTCATCGACCCGACCAAGGTCACGCGGACCGCGCTCCAGAACGCCGCCTCCATCGCGGGGCTCCTGCTCACCACCGAGTGCGTGGTGGTCGAGAAGAAGGAGAAGGAGAAGACGCCCCCGATGCCGGGCGGTGGCATGGGCGGGATGTACTGAGGCCGGGCGGGCAGACGCCCAGCCGGACAGGGCCCCGGGGATCGCTCCCCGGGGTCCTGGGCTTTCAGGGGATCATCGCACTTCGGTCACGCCGCTGATCCGCCAGCCGTTGGCGGTCTTGCGGAAGGTCATCCGCAGCGCCGGGGTGGCTTCGCGCACCGCCCCGCCCCGGGCCTCCACGAACCGATAGCGCGCCCGCACGTCCGCCGTGGCGGTCGAGCCGCGGGCCGAAAAGGTCGTCACCCGATAGTCGGCCCGCAGCTCGCGGGCCGACGCGAAAAACCGCTCCCACTCCCGGAACTCCGCGTCGGTGATGGTGGGGTACAGGGGGCGGAGGTTGGCGGCGCGCTCGCTCTGCACGGCGCGGGCCAGGTCCGCGAGCAGCACCTCGACGGCCGGGCGGGCCTCGGGCGGCTGCGGGGTCGGCGGCGCGATGCCGGCCGCGATCCCCACCTGCTCCGCGTTCTGGGCGGCGAGGCGCGCCAGGTTGAAGTCGTTGGCCGCGAGCAGGGACTCGGCCCGGGCGAGCGAGGCCGCGGCGCCGGCGGCTTCGGGACGGGTCCCCAGGGCCTTTACCACCGGCGTGGCGCGCTCGATCAGCGCGGCCACCGCCTCGCGC
>DATLXT010000082.1:0-6465 GCA_035575475.1 Gemmatimonadales bacterium
GCGTCCGTCGCCGCCGCCAGTCCCCGCGACACCACCCGCAAAGGTCTGCCGCTCGAACCCGCCCGCTCGGCCCGCTTCACCACCACCCAAGGAACCTGGATCTCGCTGGACGTGAGTCCCGACGGGCAGACCCTCGTGTTCGATCTGCTGGGCGACCTCTACACCCTTCCCATCGCCGGCGGCCAGGCCCGGCGGCTCACTCAGGGCCTGGCGCACGACATGCAGCCGCGGTTCAGCCCCGACGGGAGACAGATCGTCTTCGTCTCGGACCGCAGCGGGGACGACAACCTGTGGCTGCTCTCGCTGGAAGGCGGCGAGCCCCGGCCGCTCACCACCGGTGAAGACGTCACCTACCTCTCGCCCGAGTGGACCC
The DNA here is from genome assembly GCA_035575475.1 of Gemmatimonadales bacterium. Lineage (GTDB taxonomy): Bacteria > Gemmatimonadota > Gemmatimonadetes > Gemmatimonadales > GWC2-71-9 > DATLXT01. Next base: position 374 of record DATLXT010000082.1, read on the forward strand.
CGGACGGCACCTACGTCGTGGCCTCGCGGGCCGGGTTCATCGGGGGGCTGGAAAAGCTCTGGATCTTCCACGTGCAGGGGGGCCGGGGCCTCGAGCTGGTGGGCGGGCCGCCGGCCCTGCGGATGCTGGGCGCCGCGTTCGGGCCCGACGGGCGCTATGTCTGGTTCGCCCACCGGAACGGCGCCTGGCAGTACAACGCGGTCCTTCCCCAGTACCAGATCTCGGTGTACGACCGGGAAACCGGCACCCGCACGCTCATGACCTCGGCGTTCGGCTCGGCGTTCCGGCCGGCGCTCTCGCCCGACGGGAAGTGGCTGGCGTTCGGCTCACGGCACGACGCCGAGACCGGGCTGGTGCTGCGGGAACTGGCGACGGGGGAGGAGCGCTGGCTGGCCTACCCCATTCAGCGCGACGAGCAGGAATCCATCGCCAACATGGACGTCCTGCCGGGATACAGCTTCACGCCGGATTCGCGGGCCATCGTGATCTCGTACGGCGGCGAGATCTGGCGGGTGCCGGTGGACGGCGGGCCGCCGGCCAAAATCCCGTTCACGGTGGAGGCCGAGGTCGCCGTGGGGCCGGAGGTCAAGTTCGACTATCCCGTGGACGACGCGCCGACCTTCACCGTCAAGCAGATCCGCGACGCGGTACCGTCGCCCGACGGCCGGCGGGTGGCCTTCACCGCGCTCGACCGGCTCTACGTCGCCGACCTTCCGGAGGGCACGCCGCGCCGGCTGACCGACCAGGAAACCGGCGAGTACTTCCCCGCCTGGTCGCCCGACGGGCGGTTCATCGCCTATACCACCTGGAACGACACCGTGGGACACATCATGCGGGTGGCGGCCACGGGAGGGCGCCCGCAGCAGCTGACCCGCGTCTCCGCCTACTACCGGCAGCCGGCCTGGTCCCCCGACGGGCGGCGCATCGTCGCGATCCGCTCGGCCGCGCGGGCGCTCAAGGAAGCGATCGACCCCTTCGTGCTGACCGCCGACGCCGAGTTCGTCTGGGTGCCGGCCGAAGGCGGCGAGGTGACCGTGGTGGGGCCCACCGGGGGCCGGGTGCGCCCGCATTTCACCCAGGACCCCGACCGCATCTACAGCTACGGCCCGATCCCCGGCGACTCGGCGCGCCCGGGCCAGCCGGCGCCGGTGGGCCTGGTTTCTACCCGGTGGGACAATACCGACGTCAAGAAGCATCTTCGCGTCACCTGGCAGATCCCGCTCCTGCGGGTGCCGTGGGCGCTCTCCGATTCGTCCGACCTCCCGCTGCCGCGGGACTACGAGCGGGAGCCCGGGATTCCGCAGGTGACCGCGGGGCTCGTGGTCATGGCCCCGCGAGGCGACCTGGCCCTGGCCGCCGTGCTCCGCGACGTCTACGTGGTCACGGTGCCCAAGACCGGCGGGGAAGTCCCGACGGTCATCGTGCAGCCGCCCGACAGCGCCGCCGTCCCGGTCCGGAAGCTCACCGATATCGGCGGCGAGTTCCCGGCCTGGGCCGCGGACGGACGCACCGTGCACTGGTCCATCGGCAACGCCTTCGTCACCTACCGGCTGGACCGCGCGACCGCGGTGGAGGACAGCCTCAGGCGGGCGGGGGCCGACACCGCCGGCGCGCCGCGCTACCGGCCCGAAGAGGTGCGGATCCGGGTAAGCGCGACCCGGGATCTTCCCCAGGGCACGGTGGTCCTGCGCGGCGCCCGCGTCATCACCATGAAGGACCGCGAGGTGCTCGAAAACGCCGACGTGGTGATCCGCAACCACCGCATCGCCGCCGTGGGGCCGGCAGGCTCCGCCCCCTCGGGCGCCCACGTGATCGACGTGACCGGGAAGACCATCGTTCCCGGCTTCGTGGACACCCACTCGCACATGTGGAACCTGTGGGGGGTCCACTGGACCAGGCCCTGGATCTACCTCGCCAACCTGGCCTACGGCGTCACCACCACGCGCGACCCCCAGACCGCCACCACCGACGTGCTGGTCTACGCCGACCGGGTGGAAGCGGGCCAGATCCCGGGTCCGCGGGTGTATTCGACCGGACCGGGCGTGTTCTGGATCGAGGGTATCCGGAGCCTCGACCACGCGCGGGCCGTGCTGCGGCGCTACAGCGACTACTGGGACACCAAGACGTTCAAGATGTACGTGAGCGGCAATCGCCGGCAGCGGCAGTGGCTGATCATGGCGGCGCGGGAGCTCAAGCTCATGCCCACCACCGAAGGCGCGCTCGATTACCGGCTCAACATGACCCATGCCATGGACGGGTACCCCGGCATCGAGCACACCATGCCGATCGTGCCGGCCTATCGCGATGTCATCGAGCTGTTCAAGGCGTCGCAGACGACCAACACGCCCACCCTGTTGGTCTCCTACGGCGCTCCCTGGGCGGAGAACTTCTTTTACGCCACCGAGAACGTGGTGGGCGACGCGAAGCTGGTGCACTTCACGCCCAAAGAGGAGCTGGACTGGAAGGCCCGGCGCCGCAACCCGGGCCCCGGCCCGGGCGGATGGTTCCGCCGTGACGAGTACGCGTTCGAGCGGCACTCGGCGTGGTTGAAGGAGCTGCTCGAGGCGGGCGGCCGGGCGGGCGTGGGAAGCCACGGCCAGCTCCAGGGACTGGGCTTCCACTGGGAGCTGTGGGCCCTGCAGAGCGGCGGCATGACCCCGCACGACGCCCTGCGCGCGGCCACCATCCTGGGCGCCGAGGCCATCGGGTTGGGCAAGGACGTGGGCTCGATCGAGCCGGGGAAGCTGGCCGACCTGATCGTGCTCGACGCCAACCCGCTCGAGAACATCCGGAACACCAACACCATCCGGTACGTCATGAAAAACGGTCGGCTGTACCAGGGCGACACGCTCAACGAGATCTGGCCGCGGCAGCGGGCGGCTCCCGACGAACCCTGGCGTCACGTGGCCCCGCCCGCCGTCAGCGGCGCACGGGGAGGCGCCCAATGACCCGGCTCCGGCTGATCGGCGCGCTCGGCGCGGCCGCCGTGGCGGTGCTCGCCACCCCAGGGGACGCCCAGCAACGCCCCGGAGGCCAGCAGCAGCGCGAGCAGCCGCTCCCGCTCGCGCCCGCCCGCAAGGCCACCTTCACCGCCACCCGCGGCACCTGGATGTCGCTCGACGTGAGCCCCGACGGCAAGACCATCGTCTTCGACCTTCTGGGCGACCTCTACACCGTCCCCATCGGGGGCGGCAAAGCCACCCGGATCACCGACGGCATGGCCTTCGACGCGCAGCCGCGCTTCAGCCCCGACGGCCAGTCGGTCGTGTTCGTCTCGGACCGGAGCGGCGGCGACAACGTGTGGGTGCTGCGCCTGGACTTCACCGACACCATCCAGGTCACCCAGGGCAACAACAGCGCTTACTACTCACCGGAGTGGCTGCCGGACGGCGAGCACATCGTGGTCAGCCGGTCCACGGGACTGTTCGCGGCGGCCAAGCTCGCGGTCTATAATGTCCGCCAGCGCAGCCCCATGCCGGTCATTCGGGGGCCCCTGCCCTTCAAGACTCTGGGCGCGGCTCCCACGCCCGACGGACGCTACATCTGGTTCGCCGGGCGCTCGGGCGACTGGCAGTACAACGCCCTGTTCCCGCAGTACCAGCTCTACCGCTACGACCGCGAGACCGGAACCACCACGCTGATGTCGGTCCGGTACGGCTCGGCGTTCCGCCCGGCGATCTCGCCGGACGGCCGCTGGCTGGCCTACGGGACCCGCTTCGACACCGCGACCGGCCTTCGGCTGCGGGACCTCTCGAGCGGAGAGGAGCGCTGGCTGGTCTCCCCCGTTCAGCGGGACGACCAGGAGTCGCGGGCCACGCTCGACGTCCTGCCGGGCTACGCCTTCACGCCCGACTCGCGCGCCATCGTGATCTCCTACGGCGGCGAGATCTGGCGGGTCCCGCTCGAGGGCGGCGCGCCGACCCGGATCCCGTTCCAGGCCGAGGTGGCGGTGGACATCGGGCCCGAGGTGAGGTTCAGCTATCGGGTGGACACGTCCGCGCAGGTCACGGCGCGCCAGATCCGGCATCCCGTGCCTTCGCCCGACGGCCGCCGCATCGCCTTCACCGCGTTCGACCGGCTCTGGGTCCAGGACCTGCCCCACGGCACGCCGCGGCGGCTGACGAACGCCGAGACGGGGGAGTTTCATCCCGTCTGGTCGCCGGACGGCGTCTGGGTGGCGTTCGCCACCTGGGACGACGCGGTGGGCGGGCACCTGGTCAAGGCGCGAGCCGACGGGCGCGGCCAGGTGCAGCAGCTCACCCGCGTGGCGGCGCTCTACTACAACCTCGCCTGGTCGCCCGACGGCGAGCGCATCGTCGCCACCCGGGCGGCGGCGCGCCAGCTGAAGCGGGCGCCGGACGCGTTCTTCGGCCCCGTGGGCGGAGAGTTCGTGTGGGTGCCGGCGGCGGGCGGCGAGGTCACGACGATCGCCCCCACCGGAACCCGCGACGCGGCGCATTTCCGCCGCGACCAGCCCGACCGCATCTACGCCTATAGCCCCGCCGAGGGGCTGGTCTCGTTCCGCTGGGACGGGACCGACGTCAAGCGGCATCTCCAGGTCCGCGGCGCGCCGCCCGCGGGCGGCACCCCGCATCCCGAGGAGTGGCGGGCCCTCCCCCGGCGGGTCTTCCCCCTGCCGGCGTCGCTCTTCGACGCTGGCGCGGCCGAAGAGGGTGCCCAGCCACCCCCGGCCGACCTCATCATGATCAGCCCGGCGGGGAAGCGGGCGGTGGCCCAGGTGGGGATGCACCTCTATACGGTGGACATCCCGGAGCTGGGAGGTCCGGTGCCGACCGTCTCGGTGGCCAACCCGGCGAGCGCGCCGGTCAAGGTGCGCCAGCTCACCGAGGTGGGGGGCGAGTTTCCAGCCTGGAGCTCGGACGGGCGCCGGGTGCACTGGGCCATCGGCAGCTCGCTCTTCACCTACGACCTGAGCCGGGTGGAGGCCATCGAAGACAGCCTGGAACGAGAGCAGCGCGAGACGGTGGGGCTGGCGCTCAGGGTCCGGCGCCTGCTCGATACCCTCCAGGCGACCCGCAAGACGGTGGACAGTCTCACCCGGGCCAATCGTCCGATTCCCGACTCGCTCCAGGCCAGGCTCAAGCGTCTGGTGGGCGATTCGGTGGCGGCGCGGGCCGACTCGCTCTTGCGCGCGGCGGACGACCTGCGGGCCCGGGCGGCGGCGTTGCGCCTGCACGCGGACTCGGTGCGGCAGGGGCTCGACACGCTGCGGGCTGACACGGTGCGCTACCGCCCCCTGCGCACCGGGATCGAGGTTCGGCTGCCGCGCGACATCCCCCGGGGCTCGGTGGTCCTGCGGGGGGGCAAAGTCGTGACGATGAAGGGGCACGAGATCGTGGACAGCGCGGACGTCGTGGTCACCGACAACCGGATCGTCGCGGTCGGGCCCACCGGGAAGGTGGACGTGCCCCCGGGCGCGCGGATCATCGACGTGTCGGGGAAGACCATCACGCCCGGATTCGTGGACGTGCACTACCACACGCAATGGCTGGTGCCCGAGATTCATCCGCGGCAGGTGTGGCAGTACCTCGCGACCCTGGCCTACGGCGTCACCACCACGCGCGACCCCCAGACCGCCACCACCGACGTGCTGAGCTATCAGGACCGGGTGGAGCTGGGCGGCATGGTGGGCCCGCGCATCTACTCGACGGGCCCCGGAGTGTTCTGGGACGGGAACCTCCGGAACCTCGAGCACGCGCGGAACGTGCTGCGCCGGTACGCCGATTACTACGACACCAAGACGCTGAAGATGTACATGACCGGCAACCGCCAGCAGCGGCAGTGGGTGATCCAGGCGGCGCGCGAGCTCAAGCTCATGCCCACCACGGAAGGCGGGCTCGACTACCGGTTGGATTTGACCCACGCCATCGACGGCTACTCCGGCATCGAGCATGCCCTGCCGATCGCGCCGATCTACGAGGACGTGGTCCAGCTCTTCAAGCGGTCGCAGACCACCAACGCCCCGACGCTGCTCGTGTCCTACGGCGGGCCGTTCGGCGAGAACTACTTCTACGCCCGGGAGGAAGTGCACGACGATCCCAAGATGCGGCGGTTCGTGCCGGAGGAGAGTC
>DATLXT010000083.1:0-7851 GCA_035575475.1 Gemmatimonadales bacterium
GACCGCCACGCCGCCGAGCAGGAGGATCCGCGGGTCCAGGGCGGTGCCGCCCATGAGCCCCAGGCGGTAGACCAGGACCAGGGCCGAGAGGGCGCCGGCGAATGCCGCGAGCGGCAGGGCCCAGGGCCCCGGGAGGTCGAGCGCGATGGCCGTCACGGCGCCGAGCCCGGCGCCTCCCGACAGGCCCAGCAGGAACGGGTCCGCCAGCGGGTTCCGGACCAATGCCTGGAGGCTGGCGCCGGCCACGCCCAGCGATCCGCCTACGAGAAACGCCACGAGGGCGCGCGGCGCCCGCAGCTCCCACAGGATACCCGACGCCGCCAGGTCCCGGAGCGGCGCCGCCGCCGGGCCCGCGACCAGCGCCCCCGCGAGCGCCAGCAGGGCGAGTACTCCCGCCGCCCCCCACCTCACCGCGCGCCCTCCAGCAGGCGGGCGAGCTGCTGCACCGCTTCCGGGGCCCGCGGTCCGGGGCGCCCGAACAGTGAACCCCGCAACACCAGCACCCGGCCCTCGCGCACCGCTCGAATCGCCCGCCACTCCCGTCGCCGGGTGAACTCGGGAACGGAGCCCGTGGCCGAGGGGATCGCGACCAGGTCGGGATCTCGCTCCGCGATGGTTTCGAGCGATACCTGGGCCGACGCGGCCGCGATGTCGTGGAACACGTTACGCGCCCCGGCCAGCGCCGCCAGCCGGTCGAGATAGCTCCCCGCCCCGATCACGATGGGCGGGTTGTCCCAGACCACGAAGGCCAGGGATCGGCGGGGCGGCGGAGCGGGGGCGTGTGCCAGGCTGTCCAGGCGGCGGGCGACCGAGTCGGCGGCAGCGGACCGCCCGGTCAGCGTCCCGAGACGTCGGGCGGCGGGCCCGAGGTCCGAGAGCCGGTTCAGGTCGAGGAGCAGGGTGGGGATCCCGAGCGCCTCGAGGCGGCGGGCGGCGGCCGCGTTGGGCGCGGCGCGGTAGAGCACCACGAGGTCGGGCCGCCGGGCCGCCACCGCTTCGACGTTGGGCGGCAGGCCCTCCCCCACGCTGGGAACGGCGCGGACCCGGGGCGGCCAGTCACACCACGTGGTTCGACCCACCAGGCGGTCGCCCGCGCCGATGGCGAACAGCAGTTCGGTAAAGGACGGCAGGAGGGAGACGATGCGCCGGGCCGGCGCGGCGAGCCGGATCACCCGTCCCGCGTCGTCGGTGACGCTGACGGCGGCGGCCTGGGGCCGGTCGGTCGCGCGCCCGCACGCCCCGGCCAGGCCGAGGGCGAGCAGGACGCCGGCGAGGTGGGTGCGCGGTAGGCCGAGGCGCATGAGCCAAAAACCCACCCCCGACGGATCGGAGATGGGCTAGCGTCTGCGCCGAGGCGCAACGCCACCATCCCTCCCGCGAGGGATCTCGAGGTGGCGCGAACGGGCACGTCTCCTGGCTTCGGGCTGATCGGCTCGGCCTTCCCGGTTTCCCAGTGGCTCCGAGCCGCGCTGCGATGCCCGTGACAGTGGCGGGGCCGCGCCGGATTCTCACCGGCTTCCGTGGGTCCCCGTTCGCTCTATGACCGCGTTAGGGTATCTCAAACCGCGGGGGAACGCAAGGGAGCGGCCGGCGGGCCGCGATCAGGCCCGGCGTGACCCCGACGACTGAGCGCTCGCCGCTGGCGGCCGCTTTTTCATCGCGACCCAGAGGCCCCAAAGCAGCGCCGCCGCCGCGACTCCTGCGATGTAGGGGACCAGCTGCTCCGCCCGCAGCGGGCTGCGGACGAACCGAAGCGTGACCGCGCCGCCGGCCGCCAGCGGGCCGGCCCGATACGCGGCGAAGCGCCGCCCTTCGATCTCGTACATCCCCAGTGAGTCGAATGCCGCGCCGGCCGGCGCGGTGGTCGAGTCTTCGAGGAGCAGGTCCAACTCCGTGACCGGCTGGTCCAGCGGAATGCGCATCACCGAGCCGCTCACGAAGTACTGGTACGACAGCTGGCGTGGGCCCCCGGGCCAGATCGGGGCGAAGACCTTGACCGTGTCTCCGCTGCGCCACACGGCCTGCGGCGACAGGTCGCCCTCCCCTGCCCGCCACCCGGTGGCGCCGGTCGGCAGGAGGACGGTCCAGACCGGGTGCAGCGTGTCGGGCGCGATGCGGGTGCGGTTTCCGGGATTCTCGACCTCGACCAGCTCCAGCACCTCCCGGCCGCCCCCCTCTCCCGCGCGGAAGACGGTCAGGAGTCGCCGCGCGAGTCGGATCGGCGGGCCGACCAGCGTGGTGTCGAACACCACGATCGGCTCGGCCTCGGCTACCCGGCGGCCCTCCACGCGCAGGGGCGCCGAAAAGTACCCGACCCCGTGATGGGTGGTGCTCACCAGGTAAAGCGCCGCCGTGTCGGCGCGCCGCAGGGCGAGGCGATAGCGTCCCTGGGCGTCGGTGCGGCCGGAGTCGAGCGCGCCGCCGCCCGCCGACCGAACCTCGTGGAGGACCGCCCACTGCCCCGGGAGCGGCCGCCGGTCCTGCCCGCCGTGCAGGATCCGTCCCGTGACGGTGACGGACTGCGCGGCCAGGGCGGGAGGGGCGGCGAGCAGCCACAGCCCCGCGAGCACCTCGGACGCCCTCAGGGGGTGAACTTCCCGAAATCCTCGGGATCGAGGTTCTGGAGGTAGTTCTTCAGCGCGTCCGGGTCGAGACCTTCTCCCTGGGTGGCGTCCCCCTGCACCTCCGACGTCTCCACCGTGGTCAGGGCCAGGAGGTTCTCGCTGGTGAAGATGGGGGCCTTCAGACGAAGCGCGACGGCGATGGAATCGGAGGGGCGCGCATCGATCTGGATCACCGAATCACCCCGGTAGATGTGCAGCTCGGCGTAGTAGGTGTTGTCCTTGACCTGGGTGATGATGACCTTGCGGAGGTCGGCCCCCAGGCCCAGGATGACCTGTTTGAGGAGATCGTGGGTCAGGGGGCGGGAAAACTTGACCCCGGCCAGCTCCATCGCGATCGCGCTGGCCTCGGCGGGGCCGATCCAGATCGGGAGCACGCGTTCGCCCTGCTGCTCCTGCAAGATCACCACCGGCGTATTGGTGGTACGGTCGAGCCCGAGGTGGGCCACGCGAACTTCGACCATGCTCGGGGCCACGCTACGTGCCCAGCTCCCAGGATGCAAGGTATGCGCGCTGGGCGGGCGTCAGCGTGTCGATGGTGATGCCCATGGCCTGGAGCTTGAGCCGGGCGATCTCCGCGTCCAGCTCGCGCGGAATCCGGTGCACCTCGCGCGCCAGCCGGCCGCCCGTCTTGACCAGGTACTCGGCCGCCAGGGCCTGGTTGGCGAACGACATGTCCATCACGCTGGCCGGGTGCCCCTCGGCCGCCGCCAGGTTGACCAGGCGCCCTTCGGCCAGGACGTACAGCCGCTTGCCGTCGAGCCGCCACTCGTCCACGAACTCGCGCACCCGCACCGGGCCCTGCGCCGCCTGCGCCAAGTCGTCCAGCGCCAGCTCCACGTTAAAGTGCCCGGCGTTCGCCAGGATCGCCCCGTCTTTCATCACCCGCATGTGCTCGACCCGAATCACGTGGGTGTTGCCGGTGAGGGTCACGAACAAGTCCCCCACCCGCGCCGCCTCCGCCATGGGCAGCACCCGGAAGCCGTCCATCTGAGCTTCCAGCGCCCGGAGCGGGTCCACCTCGGTCACGATCACGTTGGCCCCCGCCCCCCGCGCCCGCACCGCGAAGCCCCGCCCACACCATCCGTACCCCGCCACCACGACGGTGGTCCCGGCCATCAGGAGATTGGTCGCCCGCAGGATGCCGTCCAGGGTGGACTGGCCCGTTCCGTAGCGGTTGTCGAAGAGGTGCTTGGTGTCCGAGTCGTTGACCGCGATGACCGGGAACTGGAGGACGCCGTCGCGGGCCATCGCCTTGAGCCGAATGACGCCGGTGGTGGTCTCCTCGGTCGAGCCCACCACCCGCCGTACCAGGGCCTCCCGGTCGGCCGCTGCGAGGGTCTCGACCCAGCGCCGCACCGGGGGCGCCAGATCGTCCCAGCGGTTGAGGGCGATCATGTGCAGGGCGCCGACGAGGTCGGCGCCGTCGTCCATGGTCAGATCGGGCCGGTGGGCCAGGGCCGCCCGGATATGGGCGTAGTAGGTGTCGTGATCCTCGCCCTTGATGGCGAAAACCTTGATGCCGTGATCGCGCACCAGGTGCGCCGCCACGTCGTCCTGGGTCGAGAGGGGGTTGGAGGCGCAGAGCGCGACCTCCGCCCCAGCCGCCTGGAGCGTGACGGCAAGGTTGGCGGTCTCGGTGGTCACGTGCAAGCAGGCCGAGAGCCGCCGCCCCGCGAGGGGCCGCTCCCGCGCGAACCGCTCGCGGATCTGGCGCAACACGGGCATGGCGCGCTCGGCCCACTCGGTGCGGCGCCGGCCGGCGTCGGCCAGCCCCAGGTCCCTGATGTCGTAGGCGGCGTTGGGGGCGGTCGTGGACGTCATGCCGGTGCCCTGACGACCCGGTAGTGCGGGGAGCGCTGGACGGCGAGGCGCAGATCCTCCACCCGGTTCACCTCTTCCCAGGTGAAGTACTCGATCTCCCGGTCGCCCACGCGGCGGCGCTCGGGGGCGCGGCCGAAGTGGCCGTAGGTGGCGGTGGCGCGGAAGAGCGGGTTGCGGAGCTTGAGCGCCTCGATGATAGCCCGGGGTCGCAGGTCGAACACCTCGCGCACGGCGTCTTCCAGGGCTTCGTCCGGCACCGCCCCGGTGCCGAAGGTCTCCACCATGATGGAGATCGGATCGGCCACGCCGATGGCGTAGGCCACCTGAACCTCGCAGCGCCGCGCCAGCTTGGCCGCCACGATGTTCTTGGCGACCCAGCGCAGGGCGTAGGCCCCCGACCGGTCCACCTTCGACGGGTCCTTGCCGCTGAACGCCCCACCGCCGTGGCGCGCCATGCCGCCGTAGCTGTCCACGATGACCTTGCGTCCGGTGAGCCCGGCGTCACCCTGCGGGCCTCCTACCACGAACCGGCCGGTGGGGTTGGTGAGGACGTCCCGGTCCGCCACGTCGTAGCCGGCCTCGTGGAGCACCGGGCGGACCACGTGTTCGAGCAGCTGGGCCCGCAACTCCTCCTGGGTGATCAGGTCCGAGTGCTGGGCCGAGACCACCACCTTGGTGACCGCGACGGGCCGGTCGCCTTCGTAGGCCACGCTCACCTGCGTCTTCCCGTCGGGCCGCAGCGCGGGCATCTCGCCCTCCTTGCGCACCCGGGCCAGCCGCTCGGCCAGGCGGTGCGCCAGCAGGATGGGCACCGGCATGAGCGACGGAGTTTCGTCGGTGGCGTAGCCGAACATCATCCCCTGGTCCCCCGCCCCGCCTCGGTCCACCCCCACGGCGATGTCGGCGGACTGGCGATCGATGGCGGTGAGCACCGCGCAGGTCTGGGCGTCGAAGCCGAAGTTGGCGTCGGTGTAGCCGATGGAGGTGATGGTGCCGCGGACGATGTCCGGGATGTGGACGTAGGTCGAGGTGGTGATCTCGCCGGCCACGACGGCCATCCCGGTCGTCACCATGGTTTCGCAGGCGACCCGGGCATCGGGGTCCGTGGCCAGAATGGCATCGAGGACGGCGTCGGAGATCTGGTCGGCGATCTTGTCGGGATGGCCTTCGGTGACCGACTCGGACGTGAAGACGTGGCGATGGGCTGGCATGTCAGAGCAAGGTAGCGGCCCGCTTCCCGGCGGGCAACCGGGCGTCGGGGTCGAGGAGGCGCAGGTCCACCGCGGCGGCGAGGGCGAGGCGCAGCGTGTCGAGCACGTCGGCCGCGGTGCGCGCGGCGAGCGCCTGGTCCGCCGCCTCCCGCGCCTGGTCGTGGCGTATCTGGCGCACCACCCACTTGACGAACGGCAGGGCGGGCGGCGCCACCGACAGCGTGTCGTAGCCCAGCCCCACCAGGAGGAACGCCGAGAGCGGCTCCGACGCCATCTCCCCGCAGACGCTGACCGGCTTTCCCGCCGCGCGGGCCGCATCCGCCACCAGTTTGAGCAGCCGCAGGACGCTCGGGTCGTGGGGGGTGAAGCGATCGGCCAGGCGGGCGTTGCCCCGGTCCACCACCAGCGTGTACTGGGTCAGATCGTTGGACCCCACGGAGAGGAAATCGCTCACCTGCGCCAGCCGGTCGGCGAGCACCGCGGCGGCCGGCGTCTCGACCATCACCCCCACCGGCACCGTCGCGGCCGCTTCCACGCCCTCGCGGGCCAGCCGTTCGCCCTCCTCGGCCACGAGCTCCCGGGTCCTCAGCACCTCGTCGAGCCGCGTCACCAGCGGGATCATCAGGTGAATGTCGGCGCGCGCCGCGGCGCGCAGCGCGGCCCGGATCTGGGCCCGGAAGATGTCCGGGTGGTCCAGGCAGACGCGAATGGCGCGCCAGCCCAGGAACGGGTTCGCTTCGGGCGCCGCGCGGAAGGGTGCCGGAAACTTGTCGCCCCCCAGATCGTAGGTCCGGACCACCACGGGGTGCCCCTGGAACGCCCGCCCCACGCGCTCGAAATAGGCAGCCTGCTCGTCCTCGGAAGGCAGCCGGCTGTGACCGGTGACGAGGAACTCGGTGCGCAAGAGCCCCACGCCCTCGGCCCCATGCGCCAGGGCGGCGTCGATCTCGTCGGGCAGGTCCACGTTGCCGCGCAGGATCACCCGCACCCCGTCCGCGGTCACGGCCGGGAGTTTCACCACCTGCTCCACCTGGCGCGCCAGCTCGCGCCGGGCCGCCTCGCGCGCCTGAGCCTCGGCCACCTCGGCCTCGGTCGGGTTCAGCAGGACCGTCCCGCGCGTGCCGTCGAGAACCACGGTGGTCCCGGGGCGCAGCCGCTGGGTCGCGCCGGCCAGGCCGAAGATCGCCGGGATCCCGAGGGAATGCGCCAGGATGGCCGCGTGCGAGGTGCGGGTGCCTTCCTCGCTGATCAGGCCGATGACGTGCTCGCGGTCGAGCTGGACGGTGAGGCCGGGCGAGAGCTCCCGCGCCACGACGATCGACGGCGTGGAGATGCCCTCCCACAGGTCGTCCCCGCCGCGGTGCAGCAGGTGCTCGATCACGCGGATGGTCACGGCCATGAGGTCCGCCAAGCGCTCCTTCAGCCGGGGGCTGTTGGTCGCGGCCCACAGGTCCCGCATCTCCAGCGCCTTGAACTCGAAGGCCTTCTCGGCCGTCAGATGGTGCTCGCGAATGAGGTCCTCGACCGCCCCGAGGAAGTCCCGGTCCTCGAGCATCAGGATCTGAGCGTCGAAGATGCGGGCCTCGTCCACGCCGGCCCGGTCTTCGGCGCGCTCTTTCACCGCCTGGAGGTGGCGCTTGACGTCCTGCACCGCGGCGCGGAGACGGCGGACCTCCTTTTCCACCTGGGAGCGCGGCACCACGCGGTGCGGCACTTCGGGGAGGGCCCACGGCGCCACCACCACCGGTCCCACCGCGATCCCGGGGGAGACGCCGATGCCCTTGAGCAGGCGCTCGCTCACCCCGCCTCCTCGCCCCCGCCGGCGGCCCCCTCCTCGAGTTCCCGCCCGCCCAGGTGCATCTCGTGGAACCCGTCCGCCACCAGGGCGCACAGCGCGTCCATCGCGGCCTCGGCGTCCTCCCCCTCGGTCCGGATCAGCAGGGTCGCCCCGCACTCCGCCGCCAGCATCATCACGCCCATGATGCTCTTCCCGTTCACGGTCACGTCGTCCTTGCGCACCTTCACGTCGGCCTTGAAGCGGTTCGCGAGCTTTACAAACTCGGCGGCGGGCCGGGCGTGGAGCCCCAGCGGGTTGACGATCCGGACCGCGCGCTCGGTCACCGCCATACCAGCCCCACGAGCAGGGCCGCCGCGACGAAGAGCAGACCCAGCCGGTGCCCCGAAACCAGGCCCGG
>DATLXT010000084.1:0-11480 GCA_035575475.1 Gemmatimonadales bacterium
CGCCGGACGTCGTCCAGCGCGCGGGTGACACGATCGGTCACCGAGCGAGGTCCGCCACCCCGGGCACCTTGGGCGTGCCGCGGGCCAGCCGCACGGCGCGCTCCACGGCTTCCGGAACGGCGAGCGTCGCCAGCGCTTCCACCTGGAGGGGCGAGGCCGGCGGCAGCTGGGCGGTACTGACCGCGAACACCACGTCGCCGTCGAAGAGCGTCCCGTAGGGCGCGATCCGCCGGGCCAGGGCGTCGCTCCCGACCTGTGCCAGCGCCTCCAGCTCGACCCGGGTCAGGGCGGCGTTGGTAGCCACCACGGCGAGCGTGGTGTGCGTCGTCCCCTCGGCCCCGCCGAACGGCGGGTTTCCCTCGGCCAGGTAGCGCACCGCATCCACGAAGCGCCCATCGGGCCCGCGCCCGCCCGCGAGAATGGCGCCGGCCGCGTCGCGCACGTCCCCGACGGCGTTCACCACTACCAGCGCCCCCACGATCACATCGCCCGCCCGGACCGCCCAGGTGCCCAGCCCGCCTTTCATCGCGCCGGCGAAGCCCTGGATCTTCCCCACAGTGGCGCCCGTGCCCGCGCCCACCGAGCCTTCCGCGACGTCGGTGCCGGCCGCGTCACAGGCCTGCGCCGCTTCGTTCGGCCCGGGCCAGCGGACCGTGGTGCCCACGTTGCCCAGGTCGAAGACGACCGCGGCCGGGACGATGGGCACGACGCCGTGGGCTCCCACCGGGTATCCGCGCCCGCGCTGGCGCAGCCACTGCATCACCCCGTCCGCGGCGCCCAGGCCGTAGGCCGAGCCGCCGGTGAGGAGGATGGCGTCCACGTGCCCCACCACGTGGCGGGGGCTCAGGGCGTCGAGTTCGCGCGTGCCCGTGGCCCGCCCGCGCAGGGTCACCGCGGCCCGCATACCGCCGGGCGGCGCGAGAACCACGGTACACCCGGTCCCCCCGAGGAGATCGGTGTAGTGGCCCACCAGGATGCCGTTCACTGCCGTGACCGAGGGACGCGGCGGGGTGGGCGGGGTGCCGATCACGGGGGCGAAGATACGTCCGCTTGCTCGCCTTGTGGAGGGCAACTAGCTTGGCGCCCATGCCCAAACCCGATGCCAAGCCCGAGGCACCGGTGGTCCTGGTGGTGGACGACGAGGACGGCATCCGCCAGGCGCTCGACCGCTTCCTCTCCCGCCTCGGGTACCGGGTCGTGGAGGCGAACAGCGCGGCCGCAGCCCTCGAACGGATCGCCGCCGATCACCCGCACGCCATGCTCTGCGACATTCGGATGCCTCAGATGACCGGCGTCGAGCTGGTCCCCAAGGCGCTCGCCGCGGATGCGGACCTCGCGATCATCATGCTGACCGCCATTGACGAGCCCCGCACCGCTATCGAGTGCATGAAGCTGGGGGCGTACGACTACCTGATCAAACCGGTGGATCTCGACGAGCTGGAACTGTCGCTCCAGGGCGCCCTGCGCCAGCGCCAGCTCGAAATCGACCGGCGGGAGCTCGAACAATGGCTGGCGCGCGAGGTGGCGGTTCGCACGCGGGACCTGGAGGAGCGTACCGGCGTCATTCAGGAGGTGGCTCTCGACGCTCTGGCCGCGGCCCCGGACTGGGCGGGGCGGCGAGCGGCGGTCGAGAGGCTGGCGGGAGAGTTGGGCGTGGCCGCCGACGAAGTCGAAGCCGAGATCCGGAAGCGGCGCGGCTAGGCGCTGGACGCCCGGGCCTTCTCCTCGCACGCCCGGCACCGGGTGACGCCGCGGAACGTGCAGATGAGGCAGATGAAGGTCCCGCAGTCCGAGCAGGGGTAGCCCTCCGAAGCGCGCTCCTCGTTGCCGCAATATCGGCAGATCATTCCGTCGTGTTCCTTGAGCTGCGGTTTCTCGGGCATGCCCGCCTCACAGGTTCAGCGCGTAGGTCTTAATCTTATTGATCAGGGTCGCGCGCGAAATGCCGAGCTCCTGCGCCGCCCGGGTGCGATTGCCCCCGTGGTAGCGCAGGGCCCGCTCGATGTGGAGGCGCTCGAGCTCGGCCAGTGTCTGCGGCTGGTGCCGCCGCTCGCCCCCCGAGCCGCCCCTCCGCAGGTCGGGGGGAAGGTGCTCGACCGCGATGGCGGACTCGCCGCGCGCCAGGATCATGGCGCGCTCCAGCACGTTTCGCATCTCCCGCACGTTCCCCGGCCACGGCGCGGAGAGCAAGCGGTCCAGCGCCTCCGCCGTGCATTCCGCCGGGCAGCCGGGGAGCTGGGGGCGCAGCTCCGCGAGCAACCGGGTGAGGAGGGCGAGCCGGTCTTCCCGCGACCGCTCCCGCACGGCCGGGAGGTGCAGGGGCATGACGCTCAGCCGGTAGAACAGGTCCTCGCGGAAACGCCCGCTCTTCACCGCCGCCGCCAAATCGCGATTGGTGGCCGCAACCAGTCGCACGTCCACGGCCAGCTCCCGCGTCCCGCCCAGCCGGCGGAACGTCTTGGTCTCGAGCACCCGCAGCAGCTTGGGCTGGAGCTCCGGCGCCAGGTCGCCGATCTCGTCCAGGAAGATGGTGCCCCCGTCGGCCAGCTCGAACAGACCCGGCTTGCGCTCCTTCGCGTCGGTGAAGGCGCCGCGCTCGTGGCCGAACAGCTCCGAGTCGAGGAACGTGGCCGATAGCCCTCCGCAGTTCACCTCCACGAACGGCCCCTTGGCTCGGGGACTCAACTGATGGATCAGCCGCGCCACCCAGCCCTTCCCCGTGCCGCTCTCGCCCGTGAGGAGCACCGTGGTCCGCTCGCTGGCCGCGAGCAGCGAGATCTGACGCTCGAGCTCCCGCATCGCGGGGGACACCCCCAGCGACTCCACGTCGGGCCCGCGAAGCTCGCGCGCCCGCAGCAAGGCGTTTTGCCGCGCCAGCCGGACCTTCTCCGACACCCGCGCCGTGGCCGCCGCGAGGTGGGCCAGATCCACCGGCTTCGTGAGAAAGTTCTCGGCCCCGAGCTGCATGGCCCGCACGGCGGTCTCGATGTCGCCGTGCCCGGTCAAGAGAATCACGGCCGCACCCCGGGCCTTGAGCTGTTCCAGCACCTCGAGGCCGGGGCGGTCGGGCAGGTTGAGGTCCAGGACGACCACGTCCGGCCGGGTGCGGTCGAAGGTCTCGACGCCCTCCTCCGCGGTGAGCGCGCGATAAACCTCCGACCCCATCCGCTCGAAGTACGCGCCCACCGCCCGCAGCAGGGACTCGTCGTCGTCAATGAGCAGGAGGGTGTCCGTCATGCCGGTTGTCTCGCGACCATCGGCGCCCGCCGCAATGCCGCGGGATCGGCCAGCACCCGCAGGACGCCGGGCAGCACCTGGGTCTCGAAGGGCGTCTCCCCCGCGGACTCGCCATCGAGCTGCACGGGGCGCGGCGCGCCCTCGAGCACTTCCACCTTCAGGCAACGGCCCCGCGCGAACCAGACCCGCGGGTCGGCACCGCCCGCCCCCCGGGCCGAGGCGCGCAGCACCTCCCAGAGCGCGCCCACACTGTCGAGCACCCCATCGGCCCGCACCGCCATCACGTCCAGCCACCCGTCGTCGGGGACGACGTCGGCGTGAAGCCGAAGCCAGGGGGGCACGATCTCGCCGCAGTTGGCTACCAGGACCATCGCCGCCGAGACCTCGTGGGCCCGCCCGTCCACCGTCACCCGGTGGGGCACGCTGGTCAGGGTCGGCAGCAGGCTGATGGCGCGGACCACGTAGGCGCCCATCTTCCAGCGGCGCTTGTCCGCCGGCGCCGTCCGCGCCATCAGCTCGGCATCGAACCCCGTTCCGCACGCGACTGCGAAGTAGTGCACCCCGTCGGCCCGCTCCACTGCCCCCACATCGAGAGCCATGGTCCGGCCGGCCAGCATGGCGCGGGCGGCGGCCACCGGGCTCCGCGGAAGCCGCAGATTGCCCGCCAGCAGGTTGCCGGTGCCGCCCGGGACGATCCCCAGCGGGATATCGCTGCCCAGCAGCCCCGCCGCCACCTGCATCGCGGTACCGTCGCCCCCGTAACAGACGACCACGTCGAAGCCCCCCTGCCGCGCGTCCTCGGCGAATCGCCGCGCGTCGCCCGAACGGGTGGTGGCCCGCACCTCGACCGACCACCCGCCGCCCCGGAGCGTCTCCACCACCGCCCGGACCGCGCGGGCCGCGGTCCGGGCCGCCGCCGGATTCGTGATCAGCAACGCCCGCGTCATCTCAGTAGCGCCGCTCCCAGAACAGGTCGAAGCCGTACTGCTGCTGCCGCTGGGCCGCCGTCTGCGTCCCGGTGGTACCGCAAATCAACACCGGCTCGACACTGGCCTCGGCGCGCCACTCGGGACTGAGCCGGAACTGGAGACCGGCCCCGATATCGCTGGGGCTCACCGGTTGACCGCCGCACAGGTTGGCCTTCAGCACGACGAACGTCTTACTCCCCAGCTGCACGCCTGCGGCCAGGCGAATCCCCTGCCCGGGGGCGACCGGGTTGGTGGGGCGGATCTCGACGTAATCGAGCGGGACGCCGAGGTCCGACACCAGCGCCCGCTCCACCTCGCCGTACAGGCTCGCCGCCACGCTCCGCACCACCGCTTCCCGCGCCCCCCCGCCCAGCTGGTCTGACGACAGGCCGAACATCAGGTAGGAGATGATGTCCGTTTGCGCCACCTCGCGCCCCTCGATCGCGAGCGTGAGGGAGGGCACGAGCAAGGTGCCGCCGATCCGGGCGATCACCGTGTCTTCCTCGGCCTGTCCCCCCTGGGTACTCAGCAGGTGCACCACGTGCCGCGCCTCGATGTTCAGCGCCGCGTCCAGGTCGGGCGTCCCGAAGTAGCGAACCGTCCCCTGGGTCACGGTGAACTCCCGGGTCACCGGGCCCACCGTGAGCCGGTACACGCCACGGGGCGCCTGGAGGGTGCCGGTCAGCCGATACTCGTCACCCTCCTTGTTGACGCGCACGGTGCCGGTGAGCTGGATGTTCGCTTCGGTGGAGCGGAGCCACACGTCGCTGCCCATGGCGAGATCGAGATCGCGAATGCGCAGACTATCGAGGAACACGCTCTCGAACTGGGGACCGAGCCGCTGGCGCCGGATCGTGGCGGCCAGGGAGGTGTCGATCAGGGTGGCGGCCCAGGGCGCGTCGATGTCGATCACCCGCTTCCGCACGAGGTCCGCGAAGTACCACACCCCCGACGTCACCGTCCCCCGCCCCGTCAGCGTGGCGCCGAAAACCGGCCCGTCCAGCGCCAGGCGCGCGCTGGCCGTGAGACTCAGGAAGCCCCGCAGATCCAAGGCCCGAAACTCCCGCGCGTCAATGGTGAGCGCCAGCCGGGGCTTGGTCAGCCGCTCCAGCCGGATCGCGCCGCTCACCTCGGCCCGCCCTTCCCCACCCCGAAGGGTCAACCCTTCCACCCGAATGGAGTCACCCGAGAGCGTGAGCCGCCCGTTGATGTCGGTGTAGCGGACGTTGAGCGCCGGGATGAAAGCCGCCGCCTCCGCGATCTGGAGACCCCCCGAAAGCCGCGGCGCATCCCAGGTTCCGCCGATCCCCACGTCAGCCGAGAACCCGCCCCGCACCTCCCGCACCAGCGTCGTGACCGCCTCGAGCACGCTCAGATCCACGCTGTCCGCCCGGGCGCGGACCGAGAGCGTGTCGGGCAGCTGGCGCCGTTCCACCGGCGCCAGGGCGAGGTCCAGGGGGAGATGCGCCGTCACCGTGAGGATGGATTGACCGCTGCGCCACAGGTTCAGAGTCCCGTGCAGCCGACGATCCCGATACTCGACCGTCCCGTCGAGGAAGGGCGTGCGGAACCGGCCGAACGACCCTTCGTTCAACGCCAGAGCGGCCCGATAGGTCGGCTCCGCCCGGGTCCCCCCGAGCGCCAGGGTCGCCGTCAGGTAGCCCCCCACGCCCAGGGTGTCCCGCTGGAGCAGGGCGTAGATGCCGGCGAGCGGCACGCTCTCCAGCTGCACATTGGCTTCGGCCCGGCCCCGGGCGGGCAGGCCACCCTCGATGAGCAAACGGCCCGGGCCGTTCGCGTTCGCCAGCCGGAAACCTTCGATCCGGAGCACAGAGTCGCTCACCGTCGCCTCGGCCGGACCTTCGAGAAACCAAACCCCGCCGGGAAGCAGCAAGGCGAGGGAATCGAGGGTCACGGCGATCCCCGCACTTCCCGTCTCGCGGTCCCTCCGCTCGAGGTGCCCTCCCGCGAGGAATCCGGCCAGGTCGCCCACTCGGGACCGGCCGAACCAGGCGAGGGAGTCCGGGGTGCCCCGGGCCGCGAACTCGGCAAGCCCGAACCCCAGTCTCCCGTGTGCCAGGGAGTCGAATCGAACTGCCAGGTCCAGGGTCGATGCGGGTCCTGGCTGCCAGGCAAACCGCGCTTCACCGCCCGGCACTGACCATCCCCGCCAGCGCAGCTGGCTGACCCGGGCCTCGACCTCCCCTGCCAGGGCAGCGAACGACCCGTCGAGCACGAGCGACACGCGCGCCGCGCCGGCCAAGGGCTCGGTGACCTCGGGGACCGCCGCACCCCGTCCCGCGAGCCACACGAGCAGGGAGTCGAGCGAGCGCAACGTGTCGGCGTCGAACTCGAACCGCAACGTGCCCGCCTCACCGGCCCGCCACCCCAGCGCCCCCGCCCCCGTGGTCACCAGGCCCGCCTGGGCCACGTGGAGCGAGTCCACCACGAGGCGCCGCTCGTCGAAGCGGACGCGCGCCACTCCGCTGTCCAGCAGCGCCCCGGCGACGACGGACGGCCTGAGCCGCGCCTCGAGCCGGCCCCTCCGCGGCGCCCCGCTGTCCACTTCGGCGGAGCCCGACACGGCCAGGGTGAGCCGCGAGCGAGGCGCTCCCGGCAGCCAGTCCGCGAGGTCCACGTCATCGAGCCGCAGCGTGAAATCCCGGGCGGCATAACGCGGGGCCAGGAGCACCAGCGTGCCGTCTCCCCGGACCCGACCGCCCCTCCCGCCCCCGCCCCGGAGATCGGCATGGGTCTCGAGCCCGTCCAGCCGCCCGGCGAGCCGGATGGTGCCCGAAGCCATCCCGGCGAGAGGCAGGCGCGGGAAGCTGCCCCGCAGGCCGTCGAACGACAGCGAGTCCGCCGCGACGTCGGCGTAGACCCCCAGCGTGTCTCCCCGGGTGTCGAGCCGCACGGTGCCGCGCACCAGCGAGGGCGGGCCGCCGGGATCGCGGTGGCGCAGCGTGCCGCTGAACGTCGCGTTGCGGTAGGGGCCGTCCAGCGTGCCCGCCGCATCGAGGGCGCCTTCCAGGACAAACGTCGGAATGAGGCGACGAACCGTGGCGAGATCCACCTGGGCCAGATCCACGCTGAACGCGTTGAAGGTCAGCCCGTCGGCGGCCTCGAGGTTCACCTCGCCGCGGCCCCGCACGGTGGTGACCGGCCAGCCCTCGGCCAGCGAGTCGCGGAAGGCCCAATCCACCTCGAGCGCCAGGGCGCTGAGCAACCCGTCGGCCCGGGTGCCACCGCTGAGTCGCCCGGCAAACGGCAGGGTGTCGAGGAAGGGTCGCACCAGCTCGAGGTCCATCTCGGTGGCTTCGAGGTCGGCCTGGCGCACGGCCACCAGTCCCTGCCCCGCCTGGCTGATCGCCGTCACCCGCCCCGAGAGGGCGCCGCCCCGGTATCGCAGCTCCAGCGGCTCCAGGCGCACCTCCAGCACTCGGGCGCCCCGCGACCGCAGCCGGATGCCGCCGGACAGGACCGCCCCGGCGGGGAACCGCGCATCGATGAAGCGGAAATCGGTGAGGGTGGCCGAGTCCGCCTCGAGGTCGAGGGCGTAGAGCAGAGTGTCCTTTGGCCAGCGCACGCTGCCGCGGGCCCGCAGGCTCGATCCGGCCATCCCGACGCGGTCCAGGTCCAGGGTGATGGAGTCGCCGTGAATCAGGAGGCGGCCCCGCAGGTCGCTCAGCGCGAAGGCGGGATCGGTCGCCGTCACGGCGAGGTGCCGGACCTCGGCCAGGATGCCGCGCTCCCTCGGGGACGAGAGTCGCAGAGTGGCGAGGCGCGCGTCCAGCCGCTCGAACCGCCGGACCCGGCGACGTTCGGCCGGCTCGCTTCGCTCGATCTCGAGAAGGGAATCGCCCGGCGATTCCCGATCGAGCAGGCGCACGATCAGCCGCCCCTGCTCGATCTCGACGTTCCGGAACACTACCAGCGGCGGGGGGCGTCGCGGGCCGGTGTCGGGGCCGCCCAGCCGCAGCACCTCTTCCAGGTTGAGGCGTCCGTTGGCGTACTCCTTCAAGTTGATGAGCGGTCGATCCAGCCGCAGTTCCAGGAGGACCACCCGCCCGGCCGCCAGGTCGAACGGGTTGTAGCTCAGCTCGGCCTCGGGGAGCCAGACCACGAGCTCGGCGTCGGCGTCGAACAGCCGAACGTCCGACAGGGTCAGCCCGGTGAGCAGGGTGCCGCGAACCTCGCCCACCTCCACGGTGCCCGCCAGCGCCTGCGCCAAGCTTCCCTCCGCGGCCCGGGAGAGGAGCCGGCGGCCGGCCGCGGTACCCACCAGCGCCCCGAGCGCGCCGAGGAAGCAGGCGAGCAGGCCGACCAGCGACCAAAGGGCGACTCCCAGGGAGCGGCGCACCATGTCAGAACGCCTGCCCCACGGCGAACTGAAGCTCGATACGCTTCAGGAATTCCCGGGGGGCTTTGGTGCGATAGGCCGCCCGGTAGAGCCTCAGGTCGCCGGTCCGGTCATCCCGGAAGTACAGCGGCCCCACCTCGTCGTCGTAGCCGTTGTAGGCCGCGTCCAGGCGCACCGGGCCGAGCGGCGTGGCGAACCGGAGGCCCACACCCGGCGTGATCCGCACCCGCTCGAAGGAGACCAGCTCGCTTTCCCGCTCCCAGACCTGCCCCACGTCCACGAAGGCGCCGATGCGCATGCGCTCCCGGAAGATCGGCGAGGGCAGCCGCAGTTCGGCGTTGAGGACGAACACCGAGTTCCCGCCGGTCGGCGCGGTTCGGAGATCGGCATAGACGGTGTCGCCGTTGCGGATCTCGAAGGTCGCGGTGTCGGTCGTCTCGTAGACTCGCGGTCCCAGCTCGTTCCGCCCGTAGCCCCGCACCGAGTTGGGCCCGCCGGCGTAAAACCGCTGGTCCGGCGGCACGAAGCGGCGTGCCTGACCCGAGAGCGTGATCCGCTGCGGCAGGATGGTTCCGGCACGCATCCGCCAGGCGAAGACCGAGTGGCGCCCGATGGGGTAGTAGCGCGCGAACTCGACCTCCGCCCGGTTGAACTCGTAGGGCCGCACCGACCCCACGGCCCGGGAGGCGTACATCAGGGTCGCCGTCAGGGTGCTGCCCCGGGTGGGGTCGAGGGGGGAATCCACCCGATCCCGCACCGCCGTCAGGGTCACCGCCGCAAAGGCCCGGCGATCGGACAGGAAGCGCTGGTCGAGGCTGTCGCACACGCTGAAGACGCTACAGTAGACCGCGGCCTGCGCGCTGGTCCGGCCGAGGGAGTATCCCCAGCTCACGGTCAGGGGCATGGCGCGCCGGGCGTTGAACGTCACCCCGGCGTTGAAACCGATCGCGGTCCGGGTATACGCCTGGATCTCGGAGCGCCGCTCGGCGAAGACCCCCACGCTGGCGCGGTGGCCCGGCGAGAGGAACGCGGGCTGCTCCAGCGTCGCCCCCAGGTTGTAGTTCAAGCTATCGGGATTGGGCGGCTCCTTCAGTTCCCGGCACACCCCCCGCTCGAGGCCCCACGTGGTGGGGACGCCCACCCCGAGCTTCGAGAGCCGCCCGCTGACCGTCAGCGCCCGCCCGCCCCCCAAAAAGTCGTAGGCCGACCACGCGGCCTGGGTCCGAATGCAGTCGAGGCTCCCGTAGCCCGCCCCCACCCGGATCCGGTGCCGCGGCCCCTCGACCACCCGAACCAGCACCCGCACCGTCGTGTCGCCCGGCCCCGCCGGCGGAAGCGAGTCCGCCAGCAGGACCTGCACCGAGCGGAAGACGTCCATGCCGTACAGGTCGCGCTGGCTCTGGAAGAGGTCTCGTTGCCGGTACACGTTGCCCGGCGCCACGCTGAGCATCCGGCGGACCGTGCCGGTGTCGATCTCTTGCAGCCCCTCGATCGCCACCTCGCCGATGCGCATCCGGGGTCCGGGCAGGACCTCCAGAGTCACACGAGCTTCCAGGGTGCCGGCGTCGGAGTCGAAGTTCCGGAGCACCTCCGCGTACGGGTAGCCCCGATTCCTGAGCCGGGTCGCCACCGTGTCCGCCGACGCCAGGAGCAGAAAACGGTTGAAGGGGTCGCCCACGCGGAGCGGCAGCTCCCGCTTCAACGCTTCCACATTCAGCAAGCCCTCGGCCCCGGTGATGTCGAGACGGGCCACGCGTACCGGCTCGCCCTCGTGGATCCGAAACGTCACGTAGACGTCGCGCGCCGTGCGGCGAACCACCGTGTCCACCACGACGTTCATGTACCCGCTCTGCCGGTAGAGGAGGATCAACCGGACGACGTCGCGCCGAAATTCCACCTCGTCGAAGTAACGCTTCTCCCCCAGCCCCAACCAGCGGAGGTAGACCTTGGTCGCCCAAGCGCTGGAATTCGTGGTCGCCACGGCCGCGGCGAGCAGCTCCTGATCGAGGGCCCGATTGCCCTCGAACTTCAGGCCCCGTACCACCCGGGGCTGCTCCTGGGCGGCCAGGGCCGCCGGAACCAGGGCGGCAAACAGGGGAAGAACGTGTCTGCGCAATTGACGAAGGGCGACAAGTCCTGTATGTTGGCGCACTTCCGCGATACCGTCAAGCTTTTCGACACCCAGCGGGCGCACCATCTTCAGAGTCCGTCGTTTTACCCCGGGGAACCCATGCGATTCCTGGCCTTCCTGATCGCCTTCGGCATCCTCGTGCCCGGTCTTTCGGCGCAAACGCCGGCGCCCAGGACCGCGCCGCTCCGCGGCTCGCTCGAGCGCCGGGTCACCACGCTGCTCGACCAGCCGCCGTTTGACCGCGCGAGTTGGGGCGTCCTGGTGGAGGACGAGCGCGGGCGGGTGCTGTTCGGGCGGAACCCGGACCGGCTGTTCGTCCCCGCCAGCAACACCAAGCTGGTGGTGGCGGCGGCCGCCGCGGTTCTCCTCCCCCAGGATTTTCGCGTCACCACCAGCCTCTACGTGAACGGCGCCGTGGTGGACGGCGTGCTCCGGGGCGACCTGGTGCTCTACGGCCGGGGCGACCCGGCGTTTTCCACCCGCTGCTACGCCGTGGACACGCTGGCCCCCGGGGCCTGCGATTCCAGCGCCGCGGTCCTCGGGGCGCTGGCCGATTCGGTCCGCGCCCGGGGCATCCGGCGCGTCACCGGGCGCGTCGTGGGGGACGGGTCGTATTTCGAGCCCCGCATGCTGCACTGGAACTGGGGGCTGTTCGACGTCAACTGGTGGTATGCCGCGCCGGTATCGGGACTGGCGTTCAACGACAACAGCATCGACTTCCGGATCGCGCCCGGTCCCGCGGTGGACCAGCCGCCGCTCGTCACCTGGTCGCCCGACCTGGGGT
>DATLXT010000085.1:0-3050 GCA_035575475.1 Gemmatimonadales bacterium
GGCGACGCGCCTCTCGAGCGTACTGCTCAGCCCGCCACATCGCATTGTAGTAGGCGCAACCTGCCACCAACCCCAGCGCGGCGAGCCCCAGCCGGGTCACGGGACCCCTCCCACCGCGAGCTTCCGCTCGAATTCCAGGAGATACGCCACCACGCCGTCCGCGATGGCGTTGACGATCCGCCGCTGGCCCATGGTCGAAGTCAGGAACTCGGCGTCCTCCCGATTGGTGGCGAAGCCGGCCTCGATGAGAATCGCCGGCCGGCGCGCCGTCGAGAGCACCATGAACCCGGCCTGCTGCACGCCCCGGTCGCCGCCCGGGTGCACCCCGGCCAGCCGCCCCTGCACCAGCTCGGCCGCCCGGGCCGACTCCCGGAGGTACTCGTTCTGCTGGAGGTCCCGCAGAATGAACGCCAGGTCGCCAGACGGCCGCACCGGCGTGTCGGCCTCGAAGCGGATGGCGTCGTTCTCCATCCGGGCCACCCGCTTCTGATCTTCGGTCTTGGCATCCGACAGGAAGTAGGTCTCCACGCCCCGCACCGCGTCCTGACGCCGGCTGCCGGGCATGGCGTTCACGTGAATGCTGACGAACAGGTCGCAGTCGGCCCGGCACAAGGCGCCCCGGTCGGCCAGGTCCACCAGCGTGTCGGTGGTGCGGGTGAGCCGCGCGTCCAGGCCGCGCCGCTCGAGCTCCGCCCGCAACAGCTTCCCGATGGCGAGCGTGACGTCCTTTTCGGTCATGCGTCCCGGGAAGTAGAGCCCGGGATTGCCGGGGTCCCGCCCGCCGTGGCCGGGATCAATCACCACGGTGTGGCGCTGGACCAGGCCCGTGAGCGGGTGAGGCGCCCCCGCCGCCGTGCCGGCGGGGTTCCGGAACATCGGGGCCGCGGCCATCGCCAGCTCCGCCAGCCGACCCGCGGCGGGGTCCCAGCGATAGCGGCCCGCCAGCACTCGGGGCACGAGGCCGGCCAGCCAATCGAGCGGGAGGAAGACCGTGTCCCGCGCCACATACGGCGCCGCGAGCAGGGAGTACACCGAATCGGCGACCCGCACGTAGGGACTGCCCACTTCGAAGAGGAAGGTCACCTGGGCCAACTCCACCGCGGCGCGGGTCCCCTCTCGCGCGATGCGGAGACCGAGCGGCCGAGCGAGGTGCGGCGCCGCCAGCGCCGGGGCCCCTCGCTCCAGCGATACCGGGACCCGGGTTTCCCCCCGCGACGTGGCGATCAGGACCGCGTCCGGTGCGGCGACCGCGAGACCGACGAGGAGGCCGATCACCGCCCGCGCTCCCGGAGGGCGCGGGCCACGTCGCGCTCGGCTGCCCGGCGTCGCAGCGTCTCGCGCTTGTCGTGGACTTTCTTCGCTTTGGCGAGCGCGATGGCCACCTTGGCCACGCCGCGCTCGTTGAAGTACAACTCCAGGGGGATGAGGGTGAGACCGCGCTGGCTGGCGGCGCCGATCAGCTTGCGGATCTCCCGCTTGTGGAGCAGGAGTTTGCGGGGGCGCGCGGGCGGCGGATTGTTATAACTCCCCGGGGCGTAGGGGGAGACCGTCAGTCCCTCCAGCCAGACCTCGCCGCGCTGGACGTGGGCGTAGGCTTCGGCCAGGCTGGCCTTGCCCTCGCGGAGCGACTTCACCTCCGTGCCCTTGAGGACCAGCCCGGCCTCCCACGTTTCCAGGAGGTGGTAGTCGTGGCGCGCCCGGGGGTTGCGCGCGACGGAGACTTTGTCCAAGGCTCGCTCGGCGCCAAGATAAGCGTTGACTTGGAGTTATACAACCGTCTATAATTCCGCGTTCCGCGCGCCGAAGTGGTGGAACTGGTAGACGCGCTGCGTTCAGGGCGCAGTGGGCGCAAGCCCGTGTGGGTTCGAATCCCACCTTCGGCACCTGACGGCTAGTATCGGGGCGTTTGGGGGTCCACCTCCCGACTCCAGGCGTCGATCCCGCCCTTGAGACTCCGGACTTTGCTGAACCCCGCCGCCTTGAGGATCTCCAGGGCCCGCAGCGAGCGGACGCCGTGGTGGCAGTGGGTGACGATCTCGGCGTGGCTGTCGAGTTCCCCCAGGCGCCGCGGAAGCTCACGCAGCGGGATGAGCCGGGCGCCGTCGATGCGCGCGATCTCGTACTCGTGGGGCTCCCGCACGTCGATCACCACGAGGTTCGGGTTCCGGGCCCACTCGTCCTTCAACTCCCGCGCGGTGACCTCGAGGCCCTCGTAGGCCGGCTCCGCTCCCACGCCGCAGAACGCCTCGTAATCAATGAGCGACGTGACCGTCGGGTGGGCCCCGCACACCGGGCAGTCCGGATCCCGCTCGAGCTTGAGCTCGCGAAACTTGAGCTTCAGCGCGTCGAAGAGCAGCAGCCGCCCGATCAGGGTCTCACCCCGTCCCAGCACCAGTTTGATCGCCTCCATCGCCTGGATCGAGCCGATGATGCCGGGGAGTACTCCCAGCACGCCACCTTCGGCGCAGGAGGGCACCAGTCCGGGGGGCGGCGGCTCCGCATAGAGGCAGCGGTAGCAGGGCCCTTCCCCGGCGTAGAACACGGACGCCTGCCCCTCGAAGCGGAAGATCGACCCGTACACGTTGGGTTTGCCCAGGAGGACGCAGGCGTCGTTCACCAGGTAGCGGGTGGGGAAGTTGTCGGTCCCGTCCACCACCACATCGAAGTCGCGCAGGATGTCCAGCGCGTTCTCCGAGGTGAGACGGGTCTCGAAGAGCTCCACCGCCACGTGGGGGTTTACGTCCTGGATCCGCTCCCGGGCGGACTCGAGCTTCGACACCCCTACCCGCGAGGTGCCGTGGAGGATCTGCCGCTGGAGGTTGGTCCGGTCCACCACGTCGAAGTCCACGAGCCCCAGGGTCCCGACGCCCGCCGCCGCCAAATAGAGCGCTGCCGGGGACCCTAACCCGCCAGCCCCCACGAGCAGGATGCGGGCGGCCTTGAGCTTCCGCTGGCCCTCGACCCCCACGTCGGGGAGAATGAGGTGGCGCGAATACCGAAGGATCTCCTCGTGCGAGAGCTCGGGCAGCGCGTCCGCCACCGCCGTTCCC
>DATLXT010000086.1:0-3020 GCA_035575475.1 Gemmatimonadales bacterium
CATCCCGCCGATGCGGACCTCGCCGTGGTCAATTCGTGCACCGTCACGGAGACGAGCGAGGCGAAGCTGCGCGCCTTCCTGCGGCGCCTGGCGCGCCGGGGCCGGGCGGAGACCATCGTCATGGGGTGCGCCGCCGCCCGCGATCAGGCCCGGCTCGCCGCGCTCCCCGCGGTGCGCGCCGTGGTCCCCGGCGCCGATCCGGCGGCCGTACTGCGGGCCGCGGGCTACCGGGAGCCTCGGGTGGACCCCGTCCTCCGGCGGTTCCGCACCCAGGCCCGTGCCTGGCTCAAGATCCAGGACGGATGCGACGAACACTGCACCTTCTGCGCCACCACGCTGGCCCGGGGGGCGAACCGGTCGCGCCCCGTCGAGGACATCGTGGCCGAGGCCCGCGCCCTGGCGCGGCATCACGCGGAGATCGTGCTGACCGGAGTGCACATCGGCACCTACGGGCGGGACCGGGCCGGGGATGCCGGCGGGGCGCCCCGGGGGCAGGCGAGCCTGGGTGCCCTGCTCGAGACGCTGGTCGCCGCGGTGCCCGGCGTCCGTTTCCGCCTCTCGTCCGTCGAAGCCACGGAGGTGGACGACCGGACGGCGCGCCTGCTGATCGAGGCCCCGCGGCACCTCGCGCCTCACTTGCACGCGCCGCTGCAATCGGGATCGGATCGGGTGCTCCGGCGGATGGGCCGCCACTGGTACACCGCGTCGTCCTACCGCGCCCGGATCGAGTGGCTGGCCGAGCGGTTGCCCGTCTTCGGCCTCGGGGCCGACGTCATCGCGGGCTTCCCGGGCGAGACCGAGATCGACCATCAGGCCACGCTCGCGTTGATTCGCGCCATGCCCTTCACCTACTTGCACGTGTTCCCCTTCAGCCCCCGGCCCGGCGTTCCGGCGGCCCGGCTGCGGGGACGGGTGACGGCTCCCGTGACCCGGCAGCGGGCGCGCGAACTCCGGGAGCTGGGACACGCCAAGCAGGCGGCCTATCTCGAGGCGCGCCGGGGCGCCCGGGCGGACGGGGTGGTGAGCGGGCACCAGGGGGGCAGACTCGAGGTCGTGACGGAGGACTACCTCTCGGTCTATCTTCCCAGCGACGGGTGGGACGGGCGTCCCCGGTTTCCCGTGACCGTGAGTTGAGATGCCGCGCGTCTACATCGAGACCTACGGCTGCCAGATGAACGTCTCGGACACCGAGTTGATGTTCGGGGTCCTGGGGCGGGAGGGGTACGTGCCCACCGACGACCCGGCCCAGGCGGACGTGCTGCTGGTCAACACCTGCGCGGTCCGGGATCACGCCGAGCAGCGGGTGCTGGGCCGGATGGGGAGCCTGAAGCGGTACAAGCGGCGGGGGACGGTGCTCGGGGTCGTGGGGTGCATGGCGCAGCGGCTGGGACCCCGGCTGCTCGAACGCGTGCCCCAGGTGGATCTGGTGATCGGGCCCGACGGGTACCGCGGTCTGCCTGAACTGATCGCCCGTGCCCGGCAGGGGCAGCGGGCCGCCGACACCGCGTTCCGGAACTGGGAGCACTACGAGGACGTCTCGCCGGCCCGCCGCGGCCGGGTGTCGGCCTTCGTCACGGTGCAGCGCGGCTGCGATTATCGGTGCACCTTCTGCATAGTTCCGATGACGCGCGGACCGGAGCGGAGCCGCATCTTGTCCGAGGTGGTGCGCGAGGTGGAGAACCTCGCCGCCCGGGGCACGAGCGAGGTGACGCTCCTTGGGCAGACCGTCAACAGCTACCACGACGGCACGCACGACTTCGCCGACCTGCTCCGCGCGGTCGGCGCGGTGGCGGGGATCCGCCGGGTCCGGTTCACGTCGCCGTATCCCACCGATTTCACCGACCGGGTGCTCCGGGCCATGGCCGAGACGCCGACGGTCTGCGAGCACGTGCACTTGCCGGTCCAGAGCGGCAGCTCCCGCGTGCTCAAGCGGATGCTGCGGCGCTACGACCGGGAGCGGTACCTCCAGGTGGTGGAGGCGATCCGCCAGGCGGTGCCCGATATCGCCCTCACCACGGACCTCATCGTGGGCTTCCCGGGCGAGACCGAGGACGATTTCCAGGACACGCTTTCCCTGGTCGAGACGGTGGGGTTCGACGACGCGTACACGTTCCGGTACAGTCCGCGCGAGGGCACCCCGGCCACCCGGCTCAAGGACCCGGTCCCCGACGAGGTGGCGGGGGAACGGCTGGAGCGGCTCATCGCGCTGGTCCGGCGCGTCGCCCGGCGGAAGAACATCGGGCTCGTGGGCACGAGTCACGAGGTTCTGGTGGAGGGGCGCGCCCGGCGGGGCGGCCTGCTCCAGGGGCGGACCCGCACCAACAAGGTGGTGCTGTTCGAGGGCCCGGAGCGCTGGATCGGAGGGTATCACCGGGTGCGCCTCACCGGGACTACGGGCTCGACTTTCACCGGGTGGCCGCTCGATACGGCGGGGGAGCTGGTCGCCATGGGGTGACCAACGTGACTCTCGAGGTCGTTCGGCGGGAGTACGACCGACTGCGGCCCCGGTTTCCGGGGTTCTGCGGTTGCGACACCTGTCAGGGCGACGTGCTGGTGTACGCCTTGAACCGCCTCCAACCGCACTATGTCTCCACTCGACAGGGCGAGGTGCTGACCGAGCTCACGCTGGGCACGGACCAGGAAAAGGCCCGGCTCGACGTGGTGCTGATCGAAGGCCTCCGCAAGGTCGCCCTGGCGCCGCGCTGCGGCGCGAAACCCGTCACGCTGGTGTAACCCGCTGAGGCGGCCCGATGCGGCCGCCGATTCTCTGGATCACGGTGGGCTTCGGGGCCGGTGTCTGGACCGGCCTCGGCGTTCCGGGAGCGGAGGGCGTCGGGCTGTGGCCCGCTGCCGCCGCGGTGCTGGTCGCCGCGGCGTTCCTGTATCGCCGGGCTCCGCTCGGCACGGCGGTGGGCGTCGCGGGCGTGGCGGGCATGCTCTGGGGTGGGGCGGCGCTCGGGGAGCGGGCGGACACCTGCGCGGGGCGCTGGGCGACACGGGGCCCGAGCGAGGTGGCGGGC
>DATLXT010000087.1:0-10994 GCA_035575475.1 Gemmatimonadales bacterium
GTGAAGGTGGTCTGGTCGCGGGAAGACGACGTGCAGCACGGCTTCTACCGGCCGGCGACCTACAACCGCCTGGCCGGCGGGCTGGACGCCGCGGGCCGGCCGGTGGTCTGGACCCACCACATCGTGGCGCCCTCCATTCTGCTGCCCAAGTTCGGCCCGCTCCAGGACGGGATCGACCGGACCTCGGTGGACGGCGCGTCGGACCTGCCCTACGCCATACCCAACGTGAGGGTGAGCCAGGTCGTGGCGGACGTGCCCGTCCCGCTCGGCTTCTGGCGCTCGGTGGGGGCGTCGCAGAACACCTTCGTGACCGAGTGCTTCTTCGACGAGCTGGCCGCACTGGCGGGCCGGGATCCCTACGAGCTGCGGCGCGAGCTCCTGCACGAGAAGCCCCGGCACCTCCGGACGCTCGACCTCGCGGCCCGCAAAGCCGGGTGGGGCGACCCCCTCCCGCCGGGACGGGCGCGGGGCATCGCCATCACGGAGTGGGAACCGAGCGTGTGCGCGCAGGTGGCCGAGGTGTCGGTGGAGGCCGATGGACGGGTGCGCGTCCATCGGGTGGTGTGCGCCGTGGACTGCGGGCCGGCCGTGAACATCGGCCAGATCGAGGCGCAGATGGAGGGTGGGGTGGTCTACGGCCTGACCGCCGCGCTCTACGGCGAGATCACCATCGCCCGGGGCCGCGTCGCCCAGAGCAATTTCCACGATTACCCGATGCTCCGGATCGACGAGATGCCCGCGGTCGAGACCTACGTGGTCCCGAGCGAGGAGCGGCAGGGCGGCATCGGAGAGCCCAGCGTGCCGCCCATCGCGCCGGCGGTGTGCAACGCGATCTTCGCTTTGACCGGGAAGCGAATCCGGAAGTTGCCGATCGGGAGGGTGGCGTAAGACGAAACCACGTGGTGAGTGGTACCCGCCGCTACGGTCTCCTCACCCTCGGATACTCGACCCCCAGCTGTTCCAGGTACGTCCCGTATTTCGCCGGGTCGTACTTGAGCCGCTCCAGCGCCGGGCGGAAGCCGGCCATGCGCTGCGCGTTGAGGAACGTGGGCGGCGGCGTTCCCGCCGGAATGAGTGACACCCATTTTCGATCCCGGGTCTGCACCTCCCGGAAGTAGCGCCAGGCCTCCTCCAGCAGTTTCGGATCCACCAGCAGGTCCAGCGCCGTCATGGCTTGGACCCGGGCGCCGTAGTTCGCGCCCTTGTGGGCGATGGGGGTCGCCATGGCGATGGCGCTGGACCAGTGGTGGGCCACCATGCCCGGGATGTTCGCCGGGTAGCGCAGGTTCACCGTGGGCACGTTCCAGGACACCTCGGCGATATCGTCGGAGCCCCCGCCGGTGCCCTGCTGGTACTGGCGGGCCGAATCCCCCGAGACCGCGGTCCGCAGGCCGATGGTGTCGGCCCCGAGCTCTCGCTGGGCCGCCCGGGCCAGCGCGAGGTCCGCGGCCGACCACGCGGGATAGCCCACGGCGCGGATGTTCTCGAACTGGCGCCGCGCGATGGGGCGGTTGAAGTGGGCGGGCCAGGCCGCGCCCAGCACCCGCTCGTCCACCGTGGTCTCGGTCATCAGGGCCGCGGCCCGAGCGATGGTGGTCCCGAGGTCGTGCAGCCCCCGGATCCGCTCGTAGTCCAGTTCGCGGAAGTAGTACCACACCGACGCTTCGGACGGCACCACATTGGGCTGGCTGCCGCCGTTGACGATCACGTAATGGGAGCGCTGCTCGAGCCGAAGGTGCTCCCGCCGGTAGTTCCATCCCACGTTCATCAGCTCGACCGCGTCCAGCGCGCTGCGCCCGGCCCAGGGGGAGCCCGCGCCGTGCGCGGTGCGGCCGTGGAACGTGTAGAGGGTCGACACCAGGCCGGACCCGCGGAGCCCCCACCCGGTCTCGAACTCGTTGTCCACGTGGGCCGACAGCATCACGTCGAGGTACCGGAACAACCCCGCCAGCACCATGTAGGTGCGGCTGGCCACCAGCTCCTCGGCGACCCCGGGATACACCCGCAACTCCCCGGGGATGCCGTACTTCTGCATGATCCGCTTCACCGCGATGGCGGCGGTCACCTGGACCGCCTGGCCCGAGTTGTGGCCCTCGCCGTGGCCCGGCCCCCCGGCGATGAGAGGCTCGTGGTAGGCCACTCCGGGCTTCTGGGAGGTCTCCGGCAACCCGTCAATGTCCGCCATGAAGCCGATCACCGGCTTCCCGCCGCCCCAGGACGCCACGTACGCCGTGGGCATGCCCGCCACCCCCCGCTGGACGCGAAACCCCTCCCGTTCCAGGATGCCGGTGACGTAATCCGAGGTCCACTGTTCCTGAAACCCCAGCTCCGAGAAGCTGAAGATCATGTCGGTCATTTCCTGGGTGAGCTTCTGAAGCGAGGCCACCTCGGCCGCGACTTCGCGCTTGAGCTGAGCCAGAGGCGGCCGGCGTTGGGCGGCGAGCGGCGTGGCCAGCGCCAGGGCGGTGAGTGCGGTCGCGAGGGTCGAGCGCGCGCAGAGCATCATCAGGCTCCTGGAGGGTCCGCGATGAGTTGACGGCGACGCCGGAATCTGTCCTCCCCTGCCCTGTTTGGGTACCCGGCCGCAATCCCTTCCCCGCTTGACCGGTTTTTGGCCGACCCCTCCTAGCGTGGGCGCGTGCTCCACCGGAGACGCGCATGTCGCCCCGCACGACCGACCACGCCCCGACCCCCGCCACTCCGCTCGGCCGCCGCGAGGCGCTCCGGCGGTTGGGAGTCCTGGCCGCAGGGCTCGCCGTGGGGTGCACCCCGCTGCGCATCGTGCTCAAGACCTACCCGGACGGCTTCGACCGCGACCTGGACCTGGGGGAGCGCGTCCTCCGCGCTTTCGTCACCGCCGTGGTCCCGGGGGTCCCGGCCGACGACCCCGATCTGGTACGGGTGTTCAGCGATCCCTATTACCCCTTCGCCCGTTATCGCGCCTTCTTCGCATCCGATCTGTGCCGGCGGGCGGAGGAGCGCTTCGGGACCGAAGCGTTCGACCGCCTGACGCTGGAGCAGCGCACCGCGGTCATTCGGGACGGCCTCGGGGCGGACGCCACCACCCGGAAGCTCTACACCGGGGCCGTGTTCCTCGCGCAGATCGCGACCTACGGCGCCATTTACGACGACGCCCGGGGCCAGCCGTTGATCGGCTTCGAGGGGCGCTACCGGTTCCGCGGCTTCGCGGACCTCACCTACCCCGATCCCGAGCGGTTCCTGGCCCGCTCGCTGTCGGGGGACGGCAACCCGACCTGAGGAGAGACCCATGGACACCATTCGGACCGACGTGGTGGTGATCGGCTCAGGGTTCGGCGCCGCGGCGCCGGCGCTGCGGTTGGCGCAGGCCGGGCTCCGCGTGCTGATGATCGAGAAAGGGCCGCCGGTCGAGATCGCGGACTTTCGCCAGACGCAGGACCCGAAGTACCTGCTCCGCTACCTCAAAGGCCTCTCGGGCGACCATCTGAGTCTCACCTACGCGGAGGCGTTGGGGGGAGGGTCGGGGTTCTACGAGATGGTGTCCCTGCGCGCTCCTTCGCAGGCCTTCGCCCAGCGCGACGCGCGGGGGCGGCCGCTCTGGCCCGCCGGGCTCGACCGGCGCGCTCTGGACCCCTACTACGACCTCGCCGAGCGCATGCTCCGGGTGGAGCAGATCGAGCCGCACCAGGTGCCCAAGTCCGGCCTGGTGTTCTCTCTGCTCATGAAGAACCTGGGCTACAGCTGCGATCGCGCCCGATACGCGGTGCGCAACTGCCTGGGGTCGGGGTTCTGCGTCACCGGTTGCATCTACGGCGCCAAGCAATCCCTGCACGTCAACTACCTCCCGCAGGCCCGCGCGGCCGGGGCGCAGATCGAGTGCAACCTCGAGGCCATCCTGATCCGGCCCACGCCCGCCGGGAGCGGCCGGCCGAGCGGCCCCCTGACCGCCCTTCCCCACCGCTACGAAGTGGTCTGTCGCCGCCGCGACGGGAGCCGGAGCATGGTGTCGGTGCTGGCCAAGCTCGTGATCCTGGGCGGCGGGACCGTGGGGACCGCCCGCCTGTTGCTCGCTTCTCGACGCGCCCTGGGCGGCCTGAGCCGCCAGGTCGGCAGACACATCGCCTTCAACGGCTCGGTCAAGGTCGCCGGCATCCTCCCCGAGGGCTTCCCCGACGGCGACATGTTCGCCGGTCGGTCCCATCCCGGGATGATCAGCTACGAGTTCCTGGAGTCGCGGGGGATCACGATCTCGGCGGCCAAGCCTCTGCCGCTTCAGGTGGTCACCGCCGCCCGCTTGCGCCTCGACGGGGACGAGCGCCAACCGGCGCACTGGGGCACGGCCAACGTGGAGCTGATGCGCCAGTACCGGCACCGCATGATCATCCTGGTGAGCTTCGGGCTCACCCCCCCGGGCGGCGTGATCGCCGCGGACGACGGCCAGGTGCGGTTGAGCCTACGGCTGGACCGCGCCCTGCGGCGCTACTACAGCGAGACCAAGGAGATCCTGCGCGACATCCTGCGCCGGAA
This sequence comes from Gemmatimonadales bacterium, assembly GCA_035575475.1. Taxonomy (GTDB): domain Bacteria; phylum Gemmatimonadota; class Gemmatimonadetes; order Gemmatimonadales; family GWC2-71-9; genus DATLXT01. Next base: position 4,507 of record DATLXT010000087.1, read on the forward strand.
CGGGTGTCGCCTGGTCGAGACCGAGTTCGTGGACCGCAACGGCGCGCCCCGGGACGATCTTCACTTCTCCACGGCCCACCAGGTCGGCTCGTGCCGCATGGCCGACCATCCTGCGCGCGGGGTCGTGGCGCCGGACGGCGAGGTGTTCGGCCATCCGGGCCTCTACGTGACCGACGGCGCCGCCATCCCCTCGTCCCTCGCCGTCAACACCAGCCTCACGATCCTGGCCAACGCCGAGCGGATCGCGGCCGGGATCCTGGAGCGCTATCGGCTCCGGGCCACGGCCGCGGCGGCCTGAGAGACCGGACCAGGGGCCCCGTCCCCGCGAGGCCCGGGCGGCGGTCACGCCGACGGTGCCGCCGTGAGTGCCCGCCGGGCCGTGACAGGCGCCGCCCGGCGCGCATCTTTTACGGGAACCGTCAGGCGAATCCGGGACGTTCAACCGGGGTACACAGAGCCATGGCCAGCGCCCCTCGAATCCTGCTCGCGGCCGCCCTCTTACTCGTCGCGGGCGACGCCCGCGCGCAGTACTTCGGGCGGAACAAGGTCCAGTACGAGTCGTTCGACTTCAAGGTGCTCCAGACCGAGCACTTCCGGGTGTACTTCTACCCGGCCGAACGCGAAGCCGCCGAGGCGGCCGCGCGCATGGCGGAGCGGTGGTACGCCCGGCTCTCCCGCCTGCTCAACCACGAGCTCCGCGGCCGCCAGGCCCTGATTCTCTACGCCGACCATCCCGACTTCGAGCAGACCAACGTCATCTCGGGCGAGATCAGCGAAGCCACGGGCGGCGTGACCGAAAGTCTCAAGCGCCGGATCATCCTGCCGCTGGGCGCTTCGCTGGCCGAGACCGATCACGTGCTGGGCCACGAGCTGGTCCACGCCTTCCAGTACGACATCACCGGCGAGGGCGGCGGGGGGAGCTCCCTGGTCCCCGGCGTCACCCGGCTCCCGCTCTGGTTCGTGGAGGGGATGGCCGAGTACCTCTCGCTGGGCCCGGTGGACCCGCACACGGCGATGTGGATGCGCGACGCGGTGCGCCGCGACAAGCTGCCCAGGCTGGCCGACCTCGCGGGGTACCGCTATTTCCCCTACCGCTACGGCCAGGCCTTCTGGGCGTATCTGGGCGGCGCCTTCGGTGACGACATCGTGGGCCGCGCCCTGCGCGTCGCCGGGAAAAGCGGCGATGTGCGCATCACGCTTCAGCAGGTGACCGGCCTCAACCCCGACAGCCTGGTGGCGGGCTGGCACCGGGCGCTGCGAGAGGCGGCGGAGCCGGTGGCGCGGGCCACGGACTCGACGGTTCGGGCCGGGCGGCTGGTCGTGGGCGGGAAGGGCGCCGACTCCCGGCTCAATCTCGCCCCCGCCCTGAGCCCCGACGGTCGCCGGTTCGTCTATCTCTCCGAGGCGGGCCTGGTGTCCATCGATCTCTTCCTGGCGGACGCCGAGACCGGCCGGACCATCCGGAAGCTGTTCAGCACCGCGCGCGACCCGCACTACGAGAGCCTCCAGTTCATCAACTCGGCCGGCGCCTGGGACCTGGAGGGCCTCCGGTTCGCGTTCGGCGCCGTGGCCCGCGGCAAACCGATCCTGACGATCATCAACCCGGAGTCCGGCCGCGTGGAGCGCGAGATCCCCTTGCCCGACCTGGGGGAGATCTTCAACCCCACCTGGTCGCCGGACGGCCGCGCCATCGCGTTCAGCGCGCAGGTGGGCGGGCACACCGACCTCTTCGTGTACGACCTGGAGCGCGGCCGGCTGCGGCGCCTCACCGAGGACGCCTACGCCGACCTCCAGCCGGCCTGGTCCCCGGACGGCTCGGCGATCGCGTTCGTCACCGACCGCTTCGGCACCTCGCTCGCGAGCCTCACCTACGGGAGCTACCGGCTGGCGCTGGTGGATGTGGCCTCCGGCCGCATCCGGGCCCTGCCGGCGCTGGGCGAAGTGAAGCACATCAACCCGCAGTGGAGCCCCGACGGGCGGAACCTGTATTTCCTCTCGGACCGGGGCGGGATCACCAACGTGTACCGGCTGAGCGTGGCCGAGGGCGAGTTCGCCCAGGTGACCAACCTCTACACCGGCGCGAGCGGGATCACGGCGCTCTCGCCGGCGCTGTCCGTGGCCCAGCGGAGCGGGCGGCTCATGGTGGGGGTGTACGCCGACGACGGCTACGAGGTCCACGCGGTGGATGCCCGGGCCGCGCTGGCGGGAGGGCCGCTGGTATCGCTGCCCCGAGGCCTGGCCACGCTCCCCCCGGTCGAGCGAGGCGCGGAGAGCGCGGTCCTCGCCGCGCTCGAGGACCCCCGCACCGGCCTGCCGCCGGACACCGGGTACGCGGCGACGCCCTACCACGCCGGGTTTTCGCTCGACTTCATCGCCCAGCCCAGTCTGGCGGTGGCGGCCGACCGCTTCGGGACCTACGTGGGCGGAGGCGCCACGCTCTACTGGAGCGACATGCTGGGAGACCACAACCTGGTCACCATGGCCCAGGTGAGCAACCCGACGGGCGACTTCAACTTCGCCGGACTGCTGGGCTACGAGAACCGCAAGCAGCGCTGGAACTGGGGAGCCGCGGTGCAGCAGGTCCCCTACCTCTACGGCGGGATCCTGGTGTACCGCGACCGCATCAACGGCGAAGACGCCATCGTCGAAGAGACGATCATCTGGCGGCAGGTCAACCGGCAGGCGGTGGGATTTGTAGCTTACCCGCTGAGTCGCGCCCAGCGGCTGGAGTTCCAGGCCGGGGTTCAGCACATCAGCCTGGACAGCACCCAGCTGGTGCGAGCCATCTCACTCAGCAGCAGACGGCTGCTGGTAGACTCCGAGGACCACGTCTCGTTGGGCGATCCGCTGACGCTGGGGCTGGGCACGGCGGCGCTGGTCTACGACAACGCCTTCTTCGGCGCCACCGGACCGATTCTAGGCCAGCGCTACCGGCTGGACGTGTCGCCCGTGGTGGGATCGCTCAACTTCACGACCGCCATCGCGGATTACCGGCGCTACGTCATGCCGGTGCGGCCTTTCACCCTGGCGGGCCGCCTGTTACACGTGGGGCGCTACGGCCCCGATTCGGACGATCGCCGGATCTACCCCTTGTACCTGGGCTATCCGAGCCTCGTTCGGGGATACGACTTTGGCTCGTTCGACGCGAGCGAGTGCGGCAGCTCGACCACCAGCTGCCCCGTCGTGGACCAGCTGTTCGGCAGCCGACTGCTGGTGGCCAACGCCGAGCTACGCTTCCCGCTCTTCGGCCTGCTGGGCCTGGGCGACGGGTACTACGGCATCTTGCCGGTGGACGCGGCGCTCTTCTACGACGCCGGCGTGGCCTGGACCGCAGCGCAAGGCGCGCAGCTCTTCGGCGACGGGCCCCGCGGCCTCGTGACCAGCGCCGGGGTCTCGCTCCGGCTCAACCTGTTCGGCTACGCCATCGGCCAGCTGGACTACGTCCGGCCGTTCGAGCGACCTCTGCAAGGCTGGATGATCCGATTGAGTTTGACGCCGGGATTCTAGAGCACGCGTCGAGGGGCGCCAACGAGCTCACATTCGCGGGGCAGCTACGGAGAGTCACCGACCAGCGGAGTGAACCGCCCACCACACGCCACTCACCGACTCAACCCCGTCCGCGGATCGATGTCCCTCAAGCCTCTCAGAATCTCCCGGCGCCAGGCGATCCGGCGGATCCCGGACCAGTAGCGCTCCAGGGCCGATGAATCCGCCGCCACCAGGGCGTCGCGCGTCACGCCCTCGGGCGGTGGAACCAGGTGCGCGAGCCGCTCGACCACCACCGGGCGCAGGCGCCGCTCCACGCGCGTGACCAGGTGCCACACCGACACCGCGTCCTCAGGGCGCGCGGCCGCGAGGGCCGAGCGGACGGCCTCCGCGCCGCCGCCCTCGAAGTCGAGCCGGTGGAGCGCCTCCCGCAGCTCGGCCGGGGCGTCGGCGGCCCACGGGATGCCCGGCCCCACCCCGGGCCGGGTGAGCGCCGTGAAACCGAGCGGCACGATCGAGCGGCGCTCCCGCCAGGAGAACTCCACCCACCCGGCGGTCACCGCCAGGGCCCCGTTGCCCAGCGAGTCCACCTCGAGCGTGTAGGCACACCCCAGGTCGATCGCGGTGCCAGCCGGGGTCTCGACCAGGAAGAGCCGGGGCGGCGCGTCCACCCGCGCCTCGATCGTGCCTCGGGCCAGTGCCAGCCGGTGCGCCGCCGCACGGGCATCGAGCAACCGGACCCGGGTCCGCGGGTGGACGTCCACCTGGCCGATCCGGCCCACGGCGATGCGCGCCCGGGAGACGGCGTCGGTCTCGAGCCAGTCCCCCACGCGGAGGGCGCCCTGCCCCGACACCACCACGGTGCCGATCCGCGGGGTGCCCGCCAGCGCCACCACCCGCCAGGCGTTCCGGGGGGCGAGCTCCACGAACTGCCATGCGATGACCAGCGCCACCGCCGCCGCGACCGCCCAACCCCCGCGGAGGGCCGTCGGGCCGTGTGTCCGAATCGCCGCATGGATCTCGGGGAACAGATCCCGCGGAGGCTCGATCGCCCGCGGGAGCCGGGCGACGGCGCCGAGCACGCTACGGAGCCCCGCGACCTCCCCGCGGCAGGCCGCACACTCCTCGACGTGCCGCGCGACCGCATCCCGCTCGGCGGTCTGGAGGGTGCCGTCGGCATATCGGTTGAGCTGTTCCTCGGTCAGATGCGGGCTCATGGCTCCAGCGCCCGACGCAGGAGGCGACGGGCGCGAAACAGCTGGGCCTTGGACGTCCCCACCGCGATGCCCACCAGCGCCGCGATCTCCTCGTGCCGGTATCCCTCCACGTCGTGGAGCACGAACACCTCCCGCGCCCCGTCGGGCAGCGCCGCAATGGCCCGCTCGAGGTCCACCCGGAGCCCGGCGGGCGCCTCTCGCCCGGGCGGCTCGGCCGCCGCCAGGTTTTCCCGGGACTCCACCCGCCGCTCCCGCCGGCCCACGGCCCGGTGATCCATCAACACCACGTTCACCGCCAGCCGATGCAACCAGGTCCCGAAGGCACTGTCACCCCGAAAGCTCTCGAGGCGACGCCACACCCGCACGAACACGTCCTGCACCAGCTCCTGGGCCCTCGCCGGATCGCCCGAGAGGCGCAGGCACAGGGCATACACCCGGCCGGCGTGGTCGCGGTACAGTCGCTCGAACGCCGCCTCCTCGCCCGCCTGCGCGCGGCGGACGAGCTCGAGCTCGCTCACGGAAGGCCCGCCGCGGCGGCGCAGGACCGCATAGGCGTTTCTGAGATGCCGCTGCGGGTGCCGGGGTTTACCGGCCCGGGCGAGCGCCGCGATCGGGGCTCACCCGCCCGGCTCCGCGGCGGACGTTCAGGGGAGGCGAAGCCCGCGGGTCACCTCCCGCAACCGCTGCTCCAGTTCCCGCTCGATCTGGTCGAGCCGGCTCTGCTGGTCCGCGAGCCGCGCCCCGAGGTCCCGCTCGATCTCGGCCAGCCGGGCGCGGACCGGCGCCGCCCGCTCTTCGGCCAGCCGGTCCACCTCATCGCGGAGGCGCCGCTCCGCGGCGGCCACCTCCGCCCCCACCGCGGCCCGCAACCCCTCGGCCAGGGCCCGATCGAGGTTCGAGCGCACCGAGAGCCGCGGCGCCCCGAGCGGGCCGCTCACCTCGGCGCCGACCTCCAGCGCCCGCACGTCACCGAGGACGCTCCAAACGATCCCGGCGAGATCCGTCGGCGCGACGGCGGTGTCCCGGTGCCAGCGCACCGCGGCGGCGGCGACCGACCACCGGGCCCGAATGGTGTCGCCCCGCAAGGCCACCCGCAGCGTCACGGTCCCCTCGCCCGGCTCGACCCGAACGGGGAGCGAGGGAAGGGAGAAGCCCGGGAGCCGGACGCCCTCCACGGTAGCGCCCGCCGTGTCGCGCGGCGTCGGGCCCACGTGATCCAGCAGGGCGCCCACCCGCACCGCCGGGCCCCGGGCCTCGAACACCGTCGGCCGCCCGTACAGCGCCGGCGCCGACGTGAGCCCGGTGAGGCGACCGGCGAAGGTGCGAGCATCCGCCGATTCCGCGCCCAGGATGAAGGACACCTCGGCCTCGCGGAGCAAAAAGGGGGGGTAGGCGCGCTCGCGCGGGAACCGCACCGTGGTGCCCGCCCGGCGGGCCCGTTTTGGCCCCGGGTCGGCCCGGGGCAGCAGACCCGGCGGCAGATACCGCCGGGCCAGCTCCGCCCAGTACACCGCGCGCTGGAACCGCTCGATCGCGATGGGGGCGAACAGCGCCGCGGCCAGGTCCGGGGCCTCGAGCCGGGGAAGCGCGATGAGATCGCGCGCCGCCGCGTAGTCCCGCCGTCGCGCCTGGTCCAAGGCCGCCATCCCCGCCGCCAGCGAGGCGAGGCCCTCGGTCACGCTCTTCCGGACGGCCAGAACCCGGTCGCGCGTCCGCTTGACCCCGTCCAGGGACCGGCGCGCGTCGTTGAGGGCCCGGAGATCGGTGGCGCGGGCGCGGCGCAGC
>DATLXT010000088.1:0-6505 GCA_035575475.1 Gemmatimonadales bacterium
GCCCCCACCCCCGCTCTTCTGGAAGGGATGCTCGAAACTCAAATAGAGGAACAGGCCCTGCTCCCCGCGGCTCCGGCCGATCCCCAGGGGGAAGGCGACCCCGGGGACGACCTGGAGCCCCCCGCGCAGGTTGTGGGCCCAGCGGAGACCCGGGGTCAGCAACAGCTCCTCGCCCTCCTCGGCGCGCTCCCAGGCCATCTCGACGAGCAGGTTGAACGACGGCCGCGCAAGCCAGATGGCGCTGGCACCGAGGTGGTAGGCGGGCGCCCGGCGCCGGCGCGCGGTGGCGCCGGCGTTCCAGTGCGTGACCCAGCGCCGGCCGAGACGCAGGCTCACGGGCAGGTTGGCCTGGAGCCCGGTCAGGCCGCCGCCCGCGGAGGCATCCCCCGTGGGGACCAGGAGAGACAGGCGCGGGGCGGCCGCCGCGGAGGCCGGAAGCCCGGCCACCTGGTGACGGTAATTGACCAGCACGTCGCCCAGCACGGTCCCGCCCCCGCCCCCGCCCCCGCCCCCGGCGCCACCCCCCGCGCGCTCGACCGGCACCGTGTAGCTCAACTGGTTCGCCTGGCCGAAGAGCGGCCACTCCTGAGTGAACGAGTACGCCCAGCGGTGGCTCGTCCAGGACCGGAAGAACCCGCTGATGTGCTGGACCACACCCGGTTCCTGATTGTAGGCCTCCTCGATCAGGAAACTGTTGTCGGCGATGGGCTCCTGCCCGGCGGCCGGGGTCCCCAGCGCGGCGCCCGCGGCCACCAGGAGAAAGGCCGCGTGCGTTCTCATGCTGTTCGCATGGTGACCGAATGATGCTCGCATGGTGTCCCCGGCGATCAGGCGGCGACCAATAGGCCGGTGGCGTACATGATGGCGAGCCCTGCGGCGACGCCGGCGGCGTTGAGCGGGGTCCAGATGTCTCCGGTTTCCTGGCGGACCGCCCGGTAGAGCACGCCGAGGACCTGGAGGATGGCGCCGGCGCCGACCCCTAGCGCCACGGTGGCGAGCACCGGGGAGTAGGCCAGTCCCCCGAGCCACGCCCCGGCGATGGTGGGGGCGCCCGCCAGGAGGCCCGCCAGGGCCAGGGTGCCGAGCGACGGGGCGTCCTGGGCGATCGGCGCCACGATGCCGAGGCCTTCGGTGGTGTTGTGGACCATGAAGCCGATGATGAGGAAGGCGCCCAGCGCCACCGCGCCCTGGGCGTAGGCGGCGCCGATCGCGAGGCCCTCGCCCAGGTTGTGGAGTCCGATGCCGAGCGCGATGAGGAAGGCGAGCCGGAGGTGCGCGCCCCTCCCCGCCTCCCGCGTCTCGCGTCCCCCGAGCGCCGTGAGGAGGAGCCAGGCCCCCAGGACCGAGAGCCCCACGAGGCCCGCGCCCTGAAACGCCCCGGCCACTTTTTCGGCGGTTTCCAGCGCCTCGTCGAGGGCCTCCAGGGCGAGGAAGGCCAGCAACCCGGCGGTGAGGGCCAGGGCGAAGTGGATCCAGCGTCGGTCGAGCCGCCGCAGGAACGGCAGCCAGAGGAGCCCGATCGCCACCGGGAGCACGCCGACGTAGAGCCCGATGAGCGAGAAGGTCCAGAAGTACCGCGCGTCCACCGGCGGGGTCTCCACCGCGACCGGGATTTCGTGGTCGAAGGTGATCCCGTTGGACGACACCAGCCGCAGGTGGTGCGGCTCGCCCTCGACCCAGGGGTAGGGGATGTCGATGGTGGCCCGGGCCAGGCGGCCGAGGGTCTTGCCCGGGCGCATCTCGAAGGTCCAGAACGCCTCGTCCACCATCACCTGGGCGACGGTGACCGGGTCGGGCCCGCCGTTCACCACCTCGAGCGTGATCTTCCCGGGGGCGAGGCGCACCCGGTCCACCGTGAGCACTTCGACCGGCGGCACCCCGCGCCGCAGGGCGGAGAGCAAGCCGCCGCGGGCCACGAGGAGCGAGAGCCCGCCGAGCAGCGCCAGGGGCGCGACGAAGAACAGCCAGCGCCTCGCGACCTCGTTCATGCCACCACCCCCTCCTGGACGTCGAAGAGGCCCATCCACCCCAGCTCGGCGAACTCCGACTGGTGGGCGTGGAACATGAACTTGCCGGTGTGCTGGTAGACGAACTCCAGGATGTGGCGCTCCCCCTGCCCCATGCTGATGGTATCGGTGAACTCGCCGGGCTCGAGCGTGGTGCCGGTCCGGTACACGTGGAAGAAGTTGGCGTGGAGGTGTATCGAGTTGACGAGATCGAACTCCAGCACGTTGACGAGGTAGATCCGGTTCAGCTCGCCCCGCTTCAGGGTGATGGGCTTGATCTGATACGCGAAGGGCACCGTGTTGACGGCGTAGATCTCGTTCTCGCCGTCGAAGTTCACGTCGAAGCCGTTCATGACCATGACCATCTCCCGGGCGGGCCGGCGCGGCGTCCGGGGGTCCACGATGAAGGCGCCGTAGAGTCCCTTGGAGATGTGGCGCTTGATCGGCATGGTGTGGCAGTGGTAGAGGTGCAGGCCGAACGGCCCGGCCTCGAATTCGTAGAGGTACGACCCCCCGGGCGGCACCTGCTCGAACACGCCGTCCATGTTGGCCGGGTGGAAGCCGTGGAAGTGAATGGAGTGCTCGTGCGCGCCGGCGTTGGAGAAGTGCACCCGCACCAGATCTCCCTCGGTGGCCCGCAGGGTGGGCCCGGGCACCTGCCCGTTGAAGGTCCAGGCGGGATAGAACACCCCGGGCATGACCTCGAGCGTGCGATCCAGCGCCACGATCCGGTACTCGCGGACCGTCTGGCCGTTGGGGCGGCGGCTCACCGTGCCGTAGTCGAAGTGGGTGAGGAAGGCGTGGGGATCGATCCCCGCGCCCTGGGGCAGGCCGCCCGACATCACCGTGTGGGGATCCGGATGAGGGCCGAGGGTCCGGGCGCCGGCGAGCGCCGGCGCCGCCGCCACCCCCGCCGCCCCCACCAATCCTTTCATCAGGGCATCACGCCGCGACAGCTTCCGGCTCATCGATCGCTCCTCGGGAATCCCGCGTCACGCTTCGATCGCCCGACACCACACCGTCCTGGCCAGCTCCTGCCCCACCACCCGGGTCTCCTGGCCCAGCCGCACGATGGTGGGCCCGTTGAAGGGGTGGCGATCCGCCACCACGATCCGGGTGCCGGGAGTGAGGCCCTGCTCGGCGAGGTACCGGAGCCGGGCGGGGTCGGCGTCGTCCACCTGCCGCACCTCGAGCCCGGCCCCGACCGGAGCGTCGTCCAGCGAGACCAGCGCGGTCTCCTCGATCTCGCCTTCGACCGTGGGGATGGGAGCGCCGTGCGGGTCGTACTGGGGGTCGCCCAGCGCCCGGGCCATGCGCTCGATCAGCTCGTCCGACACCGCGTGCTCCAGGCGCTCGGCCTCCTGGTGCACGTCGTCCCAGTCGTAACCCAAGTGCTGGGTGAGATAGAGCTCCAGCACGCGGTGCCGCCGGATCATCTTCAGAGCGGCCCGGCGCCCCTGAGGCGTGAGCTGGACCCCGCGGTAGGGGACGTGCTCGATCAGCCCCGTCTCCGAGAGGCGCTTGACCATCCCGCTCACCGACGGCGGCGCCAGCGCCAGCATCGCCGCAATGTCCGACGTGGTCGCAAACCCGCCCTCGCTCGAGAGGTGGTAGATCACCTTCAGGTAATCCTCCACCGAACGCGACAGCGGCTGCGGTACCTCGCGAAGCGTGGCGTGCATGGCCGATGCTCCCTGCCGGATAGGCCGAGGGAATCGTCTCCCGCAGGATTCGTTAACGCCCTGCCCAAAAACGGGTTACAGCAACAAACCAGGGCCGATTAGGGGAGACTAATCTAGCAATATGGTACAGGAAACTTGTGGATTTCGCAAGTCTAAGACACCAGCTCGAGGAGCGCCGTGAGAATCCGCTCGGTCATGCCCCAGATGACCTGCCCGCCCAGGGAGTAGGCCGGGAAGCTACGCTCGATCCCACCCACCTCGATCGTGACCTCCCGATGCACGCCCGGCTCGAGCAGCCGCCGGAACGGCACCCAGAACACGCCCTGCACTTCGGGGCTCAGGGCGATAGGCGGGCGCTCGGTCACCGCGAAGACGAAGGGGCGCACATAGATCGGTGGCAGGACCGGGGTGCGCGGCCGCAGGTCGGAGAGCGTGCCCAGACGCTCGACCCGGGAGAGGTCCACGCCGATCTCTTCACGGGTTTCGCGCACGGCGGTGGCCAGGAGGTCGCGGTCCCCCGGGTCACGCCGCCCGCCGGGAAAGGCGATCTGCCCCGACCACACATCGCCGGCCCGCTCCGCCCGGTGAATGAACAGCGCTTCGATGCCGCCCGCTCCCTGGTGGAGGATCACGGCCACGGCGGCGGGCGCCGCCCCGGGCCCGTCATCCGGCTCGGGGACGTAGCGCGCCAGCGCGCGGCGCACCCCTTCGAGCGTCATGCCAGGTGCCGGGAGAACCAGGCGACCGTCGCCGAGACCGCCTGGTCGAGCGCGGTGCTGGATCCGGCCCAGGGGTGCGCCGCGCCGAAGCTGTGCCCGGCTCCGCCCAGCAGCAATTTCTCGGCCGTGCCCCGGCGCGCGACGCGGTAGAGCTCTTCCGCCGCGTCGGGAGGAACCGACTCGTCCGCCGCGCCGTGGACGATGAGCCACGGGACGCGCACCTCGGCGGCCGCGGTGAGCACGTCGAGGGTGGTCCCGAGGCGCGCCGCCGCCGCCCAGGTGACCAGCGCCCGGACCCCCGGATCGGCCGCGGTCCGGAGAATCGCGATGGACCCTCCTGTGCCGTGGCCCAGGAGGCCGACCCGCGGGGGCCGAATCCCCAGAGCGCCGCGGGTCACCGCATCGAGGACCACCTCCAGCTCGCGTAACTCGCGCCTGTAGCGGTCGGGCGCGAACCGGTCCGGGGCGGAGGAAATCCGGCCCTCCTCCCCCGCGCCCGAGAAGTCGAACGACACCGTGGCGAGCCCCGCGCGCGCCAGCCGCTCGGCGAGGTGCGGGAAGAAACCCCAAGCCCTGGAACCCTCGCACCCGTGACACAGCACCACCGCGGGGCGGTCGGGTCCACCGGTGCGCAGGTCGCCCAGGAGCGGGCCGCCGTCGCCACGGGTGAGCCGAAAGCTGGTTCGGGTCGGAGTGGCCAGAGTGCGCGTCGGGCTTGCGGGGAACTGGAAGTCGGGCGATATCGGTGACCGGAATCTACCCCGGGACACATGAGAAGCCACGTGTGGATGGCGGCCGGTCTCGTGGCCGGCCTGCTCTTGGGCCTCCTCGCCGCCGCGACGCAACACCCGGTCCTGCTCCGCGCGGCGGAGCTGGTCCGTCCCCTGGGCCGGCTGTTTCTCAACCTGCTCACCATGGTGGTGATTCCGCTGGTCGCCGCCGCGCTCTTCACCGGCGTCGCGGGGCTCGGCAACCTGAAACACCTCGGCCGGCTGGGCGCCCGCACCCTGGGATTCTTCTGGGGCTCGACCCTGGTGGCGATCGTCCTCGGGTTCCTGGTGGCCGGGATCCTCCTCCCTCTGGCCCCGATTCCCGCCGAGCAACAGGCCGCGCTCCGCCAGGTGGCGGACACGGTCGCGGCCCCGCAGGGGGCGGAGCAGCCGCCCGGCGGGGCCGACTTCATCGTGGCACTGGTGCCGCGCAATCCCGTCCAGGCGGCGGTGGACGGCCACCTGCTTCCGCTGATCGTGTTCATCACCATCTTCGCGGTCGCAGCCACGAGCCTCCCCGACGAGCGGCGGCGCGTCCTGATCGAGTTGGCTGACGGCGCGACCCAGGCGTTGATCAAGATCGTCCAGTGGGTGCTCCTGCTCGCGCCGGTCGGGATCTTCGCGCTGGTCGCGCCCGAAGTGGCGAGGTTCGGGTGGAGCCTCGTGAAGACGATGCTGGCGTTGCTCGTCGCCGTGATCCTGGGGTGCCTCCTCCTCATCGCGGCGGTGTACCTCCCGGCGACCATCCTCGTCGCCCGGCTCCGGCCGGCGCGGTTTCTCCGGGCCAGCCTGCCGTCGCTGGCGATGGGGTTCTCGACCACGTCGTCGCTCGCCGCCCTGCCCACCATGCTCGACGGCGCGGAGCGCGACTTGGGGTTGTCACGCCGGGTGGCGGGGTTCGTCCTGCCCCTGGGCGCGAGCCTGAATCGGGCGGGGAGCGCGCTTTACCAGGCGGTGGCGGTGACCTTCGCGGCCCAGCTCTACGGGGTGAACTTCGGGTTCGCCGAGGCGTTCCAGGCCGGGGCGGCCGTGTTCCTGGCGTCGCTGACCGTGGCGGCGATCCCGTCAGGCAGCGTGCTCAGCCTCGCTCCGGCGTTCATGCAGACCGGGCTCCCCCTCACCGGCCTCACCCTGCTCATAGGGGTGGATCGGCTCCCCGACATGTTTCGCACCATGACCAACGTCGCCGGCCACCTCACCGGGGCCGCCGTGGTGGCCGCGCTGGAGGGAGAGCGGCCGGGGTCATCACCATCCCGACATCGTCCGGACACCGAGAACGACACCGGCCAGCACGCTGGCCGCGCCCGCACCGAGGTGTAGCGCCGCCG
>DATLXT010000089.1:0-6229 GCA_035575475.1 Gemmatimonadales bacterium
GATGCCCGGAATGGTCCCTTCCTTCTCGAGGGCCGCGACGTGGGCCCGGAGTCGCGCGGGGTCGGCCGAGGACATGGGCCCTAAACTAGTCGCGCCTTCCCGCCGGCGCCGCCCGTCGGTAGCTTGTTCCCTTGAACGGCAACCCAGCGAGTCGGTCCGATGAGCACGCACGATCTCTCCCGCATCGCCCAGGCTCTGGTGGCGCCGGGGAAGGGCATCCTGGCGGCCGACGAGAGCCTCGGCACCATCGAAAAGCGCTTCAAGAGCATCAACCTGCCGTCCACCGAAGAGAACCGCCGGGCGTACCGCGAGCTGCTCTTCACCGCCCGGGGGGCGGGACAGTACATCAGCGGCGTGATCATGTTCGACGAGTCCATCCGGCAGAAGACCCGAGACGGCACGCCGTTCCCCGCGGCCCTCGAGAAGGAAGGGACCATTCCGGGCATCAAGGTGGACGCGGGCGCCAAGGCGCTGGCCGGCTTCCCGGGAGAGAAGATCACCGAGGGGCTCGACGGGCTTCGCGAGCGCCTGGCGGAGTATCGGGAGCTGGGGGCCCGGTTCACCAAGTGGCGGGCCGTCATCACGATCGGGGACGGCCTGCCCACCGGATTCTGCGTCCATGCCAACGCGCACGCCCTGGCCCGCTACGCCGCGCTCTCTCAGGAAGCGGGCCTCGTGCCCATCGTGGAGCCGGAAGTCCTGATGGACGGGAGTCACACCATCGAGCGTTGTGAGCAGGTCACCGCCTGGACGCTGGAGACCGTGTTCACCCAGCTCTACGCCCATCGGGTGGTGCTCGAGCACATGTTGCTCAAGCCCAACATGGTCATCGCGGGCAAGGACTGCCGCGAGCAGGCTGGCGTGCCGGAAGTGGCCGAGGCCACCGTGCGGTGCCTCCGCCGCACCGTGCCGGCCGCGGTACCGGGGATCGTGTTTCTCTCCGGCGGCCAGACGCCGGAGCAGGCCACCGAGCATCTCAACGCCATGAACGCGCTGGGGCCGCATCCCTGGCAGCTCAGCTTTTCGTACGGCCGGGCCCTCCAGGACGAGGCGCTCAGGACCTGGCGCGGCGATCCGGCGAACGTCACGGCGGCGCAGAAGGCCTACCTGCATCGCGCCAAGTGCGTGGGCGCCGCGAGGTACGGGAAGTACACCAAGCAAATGGAGGTGACGGTCGCCGCGTAGCCGCTGCTGGGCGGCCGCCGCCGTCGCGCTCCTCGCCCCCGGCGCCCTCGGGGGGCAGGGCGCGACGATCCGATGGAGTCCGACCGCCCCGCGGGAGGGCTCGCTGGTCCGGCTCGAGGTCGTGCCCTTGCCGGGTGGCCCCGTGTTGGTGGGCGGCGGTCTCCTGGCGGGAGAGCCCCTCCACTTCGAGCCGTCGCCCGAGGGCGCCTTCCACGCGCTCGCGGCGGTCCCCCTGGGCGGGGCCGCGCGGGCCGTGGCGACCGTCGTGCTCCACGACGCGGCCGGCAGGATCGGCGTGGCCGTCGCCCCCCTCCCGGTCGCCCGGCGGTCCGTCCCCCGCGAGCGCATCCGGCCCCCGGCTCGCTTCACCAGACCCCCGGATCCCGAGCTGGCCGCGCGGATCGCGCGCGAACGCGATCAGGTCCGTGCGGTTTTCGAGCGAAGCCACGGCACCCCCCGCCTGTGGACCGGGGAGTTCGCGCGGCCGCTCGCCGGCCGCATTACCAGCGTCTTCGGGACCCGCCGGGTGATCGTGGGAGGAAGCACCAGCCGCCACTGGGGGGTGGACCTGGACGGTCGGGTGGGGACGCCGGTGCGCGCCAGCAATCGCGCCGTGGTGGCGCTGGTGGGCGACTTCTACTACAGCGGGCTCACGGTCTACCTCGATCACGGCGCCGGGTTGGTCAGCGGGTACCTGCACCTCAGCCGGATCCTGGTTTCCCCGGGCGACACGGTGGCGACGGGCCAGGTGATCGGTCACGTAGGGGCCACCGGCCGGGTGACCGGCCCCCACCTCCACTGGCTAGCGCACTACGGGCGGATCGCGGTGGATCCGCTGAGCTTGCTGGAGCTTCCCGGCCCGTAAGCGCCGCGGCCGTTATCGCCCGATCCGGAACGCCGCCGTGTAGATGAAGTCTCCGAACTCCGAGTTGTCGTCGTTGGCGGCGTTGGCCGCCGCGTGAAAGACGATGTCCCCGTTCGCTGGCGGCGCCGTCCACTCGAGAGTCCACTGCGCGGTGCCCGGGCGCGTCAACGTGCTCCCGGCGCGGGTGTGGTGGGCGTAGACGACGCCGTTCTCGCCCCGCGTGGTGGCGGTGGCGGAGTCGCGGGCGCGCCAGGCGCCGGCCCCCTCGCCGGACGCGAAGCGCGCGGTCACCTCGAACCCGGCCCGCCGCAGCGCGCCGCGCCGCAAGGTGACGGTGACGCGATAGGTGGCTCCGGGGACGTAAGCCGTCGGGAGTCCGGCGAGGCTGAGGGTGCCGCCCGGCGCGTTGAGCGGGTTCTCGGCGTGGCAGGCCGTGCAGGTGGGCTCGCCGAACCCGCCGGTGTGCCCGGGCGGCGGCCCGTCGGCGTAGGGGCGGCCCGCCGGCGCGACAGGCGGCCAGGG
The DNA here is from genome assembly GCA_035575475.1 of Gemmatimonadales bacterium. Classification (GTDB taxonomy): domain Bacteria; phylum Gemmatimonadota; class Gemmatimonadetes; order Gemmatimonadales; family GWC2-71-9; genus DATLXT01. The sequence goes on from DATLXT010000089.1 coordinate 2,573, forward strand.
GCCCGCCCCCACGAGGACGAGCGCCACCGCGAAGAGCGGAACCCGGGGCCAGCGGCCCGGGGCGAGCCGTGGGGAGGACCGAGGCCGAGACCCAGACGGTGTCTCGGAGGCCCGCTCACGGAATGACGGCGCGGCCGATGGTGTTGGCATCGGTTCCGAACCAGATGGCGCGGGTGGGGCGGTGGAACACCATGTGCCGCACCGTGCCGCCTCCGCTGGGCACCGCGGTCTCGCTGAAGAACTGCGCCGTGGCGGGGTCGAACCCCACGAGCTTGTTGGGCTGGGGCCCGGTCTCGACGAACCAGATCCGGCCGCGGTCGTCGGACGCCATGGCATAGGGGCGGGACTCGGCCCCCGACGGAGCCCGCCACTCGTCCACCTTCCCGCTGGTGGGATCGTAGCGGCCAACGTACCCCTCGGCGTAGTCCACGTACCAGATCCGGTCGTCGGGCGTGATGGCGATCCGCCGGGGCCGGGCGCCGCTCCGCGGCAGCTCGATCTCCCGGAGCGCCAGGGTCGCGGGATCCACGGTGGCCAGCTTATTGGTGCCGAGCAGGACGATCCACGGACGGTTCTTCGAGTCCACGGCGATGCCGTAGGGGCGGGCGCGCGGGGTCGGAACCTTGACCAGTCGGACCGTGCCGCTCGCGATCGTGAGCTTCCCCACCGCGTTCCCGCCCTGCGCGGTGAACCAGATGTCGCCGTTGCCGTCGAAGACCAGCGTGTGCGGGTCGCGCACCGCCGTGTCGGGCATCGGGAACTTGGTGATCGTCCCGTCGTTCGGGTCCAGCCTGCCGATGTGCGCGGCCCGATTGCCGGCGTACCACACCGTGCCCTGGCGGTCCACGATGAGGTTGTGCGGGCCGGTGCCCCGGTCCAGCTCGTATCGTTTGAACTCGCCGCTCTCGGGCACCAGGTAGGCGACGTAGTCGCCGGTCTGGCCCACGAACCACACCTTGCCGTCGGGCGCGAGGTAGGGGTCGCGGGGACGGGTGCGCTCCCAGGGCACCGGCCACTCCTTGATGTCCACGGGGTTCGCGTCCGCCAGCAGGCCCGCGCCGGCCGTGCCGAGGAGCAGGAGCAGGAGTGGTGGCTTCATGAGCGCCTCCGGAGGTTGGGGGATTCTAGCGTGCCGTCCGGTAATACGCTCGCCCCCGCGGCGCGGTTGCAGTAGCTTTCGCCTATGGCCCGCCTTTCGCGTCTCCTGGCCGTGGCGGCGCTCGGCGCGGCCGTCGCCTCGCCCGGCGCGGCCCAGCGACCGGTGGTGTACCGGATTCCGGTCACGGGCACGATCGAGCTGGGGATCGCCCCGTTCATCAAGCGTTCCCTGCGCGAGGCCGAGCAGGCCGGCGCCCGGGCCGCCATCCTGGAGGTCAACACCCTGGGCGGCCGGGTGGACGCGGCGCTCCAGATCGTGGACGCGATCAGCGCCGCCGGCGTGCCGGTGTACGCCTTCGTGCACCCCCGGGCCATTTCGGCCGGCGCCCTGATTTCGGTGGCGACGGACTCGGTCTTCATGGTGCCCGATGCGCTGATGGGGGCGTCCACGGTGGTCGAGGGGGAGGGGCAGGTCGCGTCCGAGAAGGCTCAGAGCGCCATGCGGGCGCAGTACCGGGCCATCGCCGAGCGGCGCGGCCTGGACCCCCGCGTCGGCGAAGCGATGGTGGATCCCGACATCGAGATCCCGGGCGTGGTGGAGAAGGGGAAGTTGCTCACGCTCACCACCGACGAGGCCGTGAAGGTCGGCTACGCCATCGAGGTCGAGAGCTTCGAGGCCCTGCTCCGCACTCTGGGTCTGGCCGACGCCGAGGTGCGGGTCACCGAGGTGAACTGGGCGGAGGCCCTGGTGCGGTTCCTGACCCATCCCGTGGTGGCCGCCGTTCTCCTGCCCCTCGGCGTGCTGGGCTTGATGATGGAACTGAAGACGCCGGGGTTCGGGTTCGCCGGGGGATTCGGGCTCCTGGCCCTGGCGCTGTTCTTCGGGAGTCACATCATCGTGGGCCTGGCGGGGTGGGAGGACGTGATCCTGATGATCGTCGGGCTCGCCCTGCTGGGGCTCGAGATCTTCGTGATTCCGGGGTTCGGGGTGGCCGGCATCCTGGGTCTCGTGTGCATCGGGATCGCCATCTTCCTCGCCCTCCTGGGCGACTTGAAGACCTGGCACGACGTGGTCCGGGCGACGGGAACCTTCGTATCCTCGGCGCTGATCTTCGCCGCGGCGCTCTACCTGATCGTGCGCCAGCTGCCCAAGAGCGAGCGCCACCTCGGCATCCTCCTCAAAGCCGCCACCACGCGCGACGCGGGATACATCGCGGGCGAGGCGCGCGGCGACCTGGTGGGGGCCGTCGGCACGGCGCTGGTGGACCTGCGGCCCGCCGGCACGGCGCGATTCGGGGATCAGCGGCTGGACGTGGTGTCCGAAGGCGGGTTCGTCCCCCGGGGCAAGCGGGTGCGCGTGGTGCGCGCCGAGGCGTACCGCCTGGTGGTGTTGCCCGAGGACGAGGGCGGCTCGGCGTAGCCTTACTTCCCTCTTTTCCCGGAGTGGTGGATGCAGCTGCTCGAACAAGCCCCCTGGCTGGTGATGGTGCTGCTCGTCCTGGCCCTGATCGTGCTGGGGACCATTCTCTCGTTCATCCCGGTGCGGCTCTGGATCGAGGCGCTGGCGGCGGGCGTTCCCATCGGGATGTTCACGCTGGTGGGGATGCGCCTGCGGAAGGTGAGCCCCGCCGCGGTGGTCCGGCCGCTGATCAACGCCACCAAGGCCGGTCTCCAGCTGGGCGTGGACCAGCTCGAAGCGCACTACCTGGCGGGCGGGAACGTGGATCGGGTGGTCAAGGCGCTGATCTCGGCCGACAAGGCGGGGATCGAGCTGGGGTTCCAGCGCGCCGCGGCCATCGACCTAGCCGGGCGGGACGTGCTGGAAGCGGTCCAGGTGTCGGTGAATCCCAAGGTGATCAACACCCCCCGGGTCGCGGCCATGGCGAAGGACGGGATCCAGCTCATCGCCATCGCCCGGGTCACCGTCCGCGCCAACATCAATCGCCTGGTGGGCGGCGCGGGAGAAGAGACCATTCTGGCGCGCGTGGGCGAGGGGATCGTCTCCACCATCGGCTCGTCGGAGTCTCACAAGGCGGTGCTGGAGAATCCGGATAACATCTCCAAGACCGTGCTCCAGAAGGGATTGGACAGCGGGACGGCGTTCGAGATCCTGTCCATCGATATCGCCGATGTGGACGTGGGGAAGAACATCGGCGCCGAGCTCCAGACCGATCAGGCGGAGGCCGACAAGCGGATCGCCCAGGCCAAGGCCGAGGAGCGCCGGGCCATGGCGGTGGCGCTGGAGCAGGAGATGAAAGCCCGGACCCAGGAGATGCGGGCGAAGGTGGTGGAGGCGGAGGCCCAGATTCCGCTCGCCATCGCCGAGGCCTTTCGCAAGGGCCACCTCGGCGTGATGGACTACACCCGCTACCAGAACGTGCTGGCCGACACCGAGATGCGGCGCACCATCGCACGGGGCGACGAGGAAGGCGGGGGCTCGCGCCCCTAGAGGCGAGCCGGCGAGGGCCCGATGGATTTCTGGATCTGGGTGGTTCTGCTCGTCGCCGGCATCCTCGGCCTGCTCCTCCTCCTCTGGGCCGTCCCGGTACGGCTCTGGAT
>DATLXT010000090.1:0-6265 GCA_035575475.1 Gemmatimonadales bacterium
CCGAGACCCAGGCGAGCGTGCGCGGCCCCCAAGTCCGTCCCTGGGCGAAGAGCCGCAGGGCGTGCAGGGCGGCGGCCACGACCGCCGCGTCCGCGGCGTAGCGGTGCAGGGCCCGCACCCAGCGCCCTCCCCACACCTGCCCTTCCAGCCCCATCACCGACGCGTAGGGCGCGCTGATGCGGTAGAAGACCAGCAGGTAGAGTCCCGTGACCAGCAACACCAGCATCAGGGCGACCACCAGGGCCCCGCTGTGGTACAGCGGGTTGCCTCGCCACCCGTAGAGCCGGTTCATCACCGCGTCGGCCCGGGCCAGCGCCCGTGCCAGCAGGCGTTGGAGCCGGGTCACCAGCTGGATCATGCGGACCCCGGGTTGGGGGGACTTGCGGCCGGTAATTTATCATATTATCATGACAAAGGCAACTAATGCTCTCGCAAACTGCGGAGTACGCCTTGCGCGCGGTCCTCTATCTCGCCCAGGAGGCGACCGAGCGGCCGGTCCGAGTCGAGGAAATGGCCCGCGCCCTTCGGCTGCCCCGGAATTACCTCTCCAAGACGTTGCACCTGCTCTCCCGCGCCGGCGTCCTCGTGTCCGCCCGCGGGAAAGGGGGCGGCTTTCAGCTGGCCGTTCCGCCGGAGCGCCTCCCGCTGTTGCGGGTGGTCTCGCTGTTCGACCGGTTCGATGACCGTCGCCGCTGCCTCCTGGGCCGCCCGCAGTGCAGCGACCGCACCGCCTGCGCCGCCCATACCCGCTGGAAGGAAGTGGCCGAGACCGTGACCGCGTTCTTCCGTCAGACCAGCGTCGCCGACTTGCTGAAGGGCGCGACGCTCCCGGTCTGACGGCGTGCGAAAGGAGGTTCCCATGTCCGAGCCTGCCAAGACAGCTGCCCACCCCGACCGGCCGCCGCTGGGCCAACGGCTGTACGACAACGTCTTCCTGTTACTGGCCGCGGGAATCGTGGTGATGGCGCTCTTCTACACGGCCTGGGGGCTCTGGGAGATCGTCACCCTCTCGCCCGCCCCCCTGCCCTGACCGCGGAGCCGCTATGAACACCGGAATCGAATCGCCGCGCGGGGTCTGGTGGAAGCCGGCGCATCGCGCCGAGCGGTTTTGGGTCGCGCTGGCGTTCTCGTGGTGCATCGTGCTGTTCGCCATGATGCCGCTGTGGCACGCCAAGGGACAGCAGAACCCCTCCGGTATCCGCCACCGGGTCGCGCCCGACGCGTTCGCGCGACGCACCCAGGAGTTCATCGCGACCTACCGGGTGGGGGAAGAGGGCGGCCTGCCGGTAGTCGAGCCGCCGCCCGGGAGCGACATCTACCTCCTGGCCCGCATGTGGGCCTGGACGCCGGTCCTGCGGCTGCAAAAGGGGGCCGAGTACACGCTCCACCTTTCCTCGGTGGATCTCAACCACGGCTTCAACCTCAACCCCATCAACGTCAACTTCCAGGTGGTCCCCGGCTACGACTACGCCCTCCGGGTGACGCCCACCGAAGCCGGGGAGTTCCGCATCGTGTGCGACGAGTTCTGCGGCATCGGCCACCATCTCATGGTGGGCAAGGTCGTGGTCCTCGAACCGCCGGCGGCGGCCGCCGGGAGCCCGGGAGGTGCCCCATGACCACCGTGCTGGCGACACCCGATTTTCGCACCTGCCCGACCACCGGTCGCCGCATCCACCGCACCGCCGAGGCGCTCATCAAGGCGAACGCGGTGGCGGCCACGGTCTCGCTCCTGGTGGGCGGCGTCGCCGCCGTGCTGGTGCTCCTGACGCGCTGGCAGGCGGTCCACCTGCTCCCCGCGGACTGGTTCTACCGCATCCTGACCGTCCACGGGATGAGCATGCTCATCTTCTTCATCCTCTTTTTCGAGATGGCCGTGCTCTACTTCGCGGGCGCGGTGCTCTTGAACAGCCGGGTGGCCACCCCGCGGCTGGCTTGGCTGGCGTTCTGGCTGATGGTCGCGGGCGCCCTCCTCGTCGAGTGGACCATGTGGACCGGCCGGGCCGATGTGCTGTTCACGTCCTACGTCCCCCTGCGCGCCCATCCGCTCTTCTACCTCGGCGTCATTCTCTTCGCGGTCGGGGCCCTCGTGGTCGTGGGGATCTTCTTCGCCACCCTGGTGGTGGCCAGGCGCGAGCGGACCTACGAAGGCTCGGTGCCGCTGGTCACCTTCGGTGCGGCCACGGCCGCGATCATCGCGGTGATCACCCTGGGCCACGGCGCCGCCATCTACATCCCCACGTTCTTCTGGTCGCTCGGCTGGATGGGCGTGGATCCCGAGGTCTATCGCCTGGTCTGGTGGGGGCTCGGGCACTCGTCCCAGCAGATCAACGTCGCGGCCATGGTCTCGATCTGGTATCTGCTGGGCGCCCTGACCGTGGGGGCGCTGGTGCTCAACGAGAAGATCAGCCGCACCGCCTTCGTGCTGTACGTGCTCTTCATTTCCATGGCCGCCGCCCACCACCTGCTGGTGGACCCCGGACTGGGACCGGCCTGGAAGGTGTGGAACACGAGCTACGCGATGTACCTGGCCGTGCTGGCCAGCATGATCCACGGCTTCACCGTCCCCGCCGGGATGGAGCTGGGTCAGCGCGTGCGGGGGTTCACCAAGGGGCTGTTCGAGTGGCTGCGCAAGGCGCCCTGGGGCGATCCCGGGTTCAGCGCCCTGGTGTTCTCGGTGATCATCTTCGGGTTCGTGGGCGGGATCACCGGCGTGACCTTCGGCACCGAGCAGATCAACATCATCGCCCACAACACCCTGCGGGTGCCCGGGCACTTCCATGCTACCGTAGTGGGCGGTACCGCCCTGGCCTTCATGGGCGTCACCTACTACCTGATCCCGCTGATGTTCCGGAAGCGAGTCGCGTTCTGGCCGCTGGCCCGCCTGACCCCGTACCTCTTCGCCGGCGGGATGCTGGTGTTCTCGGTGGCGATGACGTTCGCCGGAACCTTCGGCGTGCCGCGGCGCCACTGGGACATCGCCTTCACCGGCGCCCCGTTCGAGGTGCAGTTCAGCCCCGCCGTGGACCTCCTCCTCGGGGTCATGGCGATCGGCGGGTTGGTGGCGGCCCTGGGCGGCGCGGCCTACATCCTGGTCACGGTGTGGTCGGTGTTCTTCGGGAAGCCGCTCGTGGCCGGCGCGACCGAGGGGGTTCCGATCGGCATCCTGCGGCCGCCCCGAATCCCCGCCGACGCCCGGGAGACCGCCCGCGCGCCCGGCACGCTGGTCCTGGTGCTGGTGTTCCTGGCGGTCTTCATCGCCTACTACTTCGTCAACTGGAAGCTGTTGTCCGGCGTCTGGAAGATCGGGTGACGGCGATGCGGCGGCGAGAGTGGGGCGCTGCGGCCGCCCTCGGCAGCATCCTGGTGGTGACGGCCGCCTGGTGGGCGCTGGCCCTGTGGCCGCTGCCCGACGAGACGCCCGCCTGGCTGGTGCGGGCACGGCTGATCTGCTTCGGGACCGGCGCGTCGGGGCTCCCCGACGCGGCGGGCTGGCTGATGCTCATCGGACAGCCGGTCCTGATGCTGGTGCTGCTCCTGATCATTTGGGGCGACGCCCTCGCCGGCGGGGTGGTGGCCCTGTCCCGGCGACCCGGGGGTCGAGTCGCGCTTTTCGGGGCAGCCCTGCTCGTCGCCGGAGCCGGGGTCCTGGCGGGCGTCCGGGTGGCGGGCGCCGCGGATCCCGGGGCGGCGCCCGGGCTGGGGCGCCGGGAACTTCCCGCCACCTACCCCCGGCTCCACGGGCCGGCGCCCGACCTGCCGCTCGTGGACCAGTACGGCGACACCGTGCGCCCATCGCGCTTCCGGGGCCGCCCGGTGCTCGTCACCTTCGCCTACGCGCACTGCGAGACGGTCTGCCCCATCGCCGTGCGGGAAGTGTTGGCCGCGCGGCAGCGGGCGTCGTCCGCTCCTCCGGTGCTGATCATCACGCTCGACCCGTGGCGCGACACGCCCGCCCGCCTGCCGCACATCGCCCGGGCCTGGAGCCTGCCCCCGGGCGCGCACGTGCTGAGCGGCGCGGTGGGCCAGGTCGAGGCCGCCCTGGACGCCTGGAACGTGGCCCGCGAGCGCGACCTGCGAAGCGGCGCCGTGGCGCACCCGGCCATCGTGTTGATCCTGGACTCCGCCGGCCGTTTGGCCTACGCGGCCGCTCCCCACGCCGACGCGGTGGCCCAGCTGCTGGGCCGGCTGTGACCCTCGCGCTTCCGCTCCGGGGCGCTCCGCGCCCAGTTCAGGCGGCCGACCTCCTCGCCCTCACCAAGCCGCGGATCACCCAGCTCGTGGTGATGACGACCGCCGCGGGGTTCGTGCTGGCATCGCCGGACGGGGTGGCGTTCGGGCGCCTGGCCCACGCCCTTGCCGGCACCGCCCTCGTGGCCGGCGGCACCAACGCGCTCAATCAATGGTGGGAGCGGGGGAGCGACGCCCTGATGCCCCGGACTCGCGCCCGGCCCCTGCCCGCCGGCCGCCTCGATCCCCGTGTCGCTCTCGGGTTCGGGTGGGGGATCGCGCTGGCGGGCATCGGCTACCTGGCCGGGGCGACCAATCCGCTCACGGCCCTGCTCGCGGCCGCGACGTTGCTGAGCTACGTGTTCGCCTACACGCCGCTCAAGCGCCGTTCCCCGGCGGCGTTGGGAGTCGGGGCGGTGCCGGGTGCCCTGCCCATCGTCGGCGGCTGGACCGCGGCGGGCGGCGCCCTCGATGCCGGGGCCGCGGCGCTCTTCCTCATCCTGTTTCTCTGGCAGCTGCCCCACTTCCTGGCGCTGGGGTGGCTGTACCGCGGGGATTACCGCCGCGCCGGCCTGCGCCTGGCCGGGGTGGCGGACGACACGGGCGCCGGGACCGCGCGCCGGGCCGCCCTGGGGACGGTGGCGCTGGTGATCGCGAGCCTCGTGCCGGTGGGGCTCGGCCCCAAGACGGCGATCCTCTCGTTCGGGGGCGTCCTGGCCCTGGGCGCCTGGCTGACGGCGCGGGCGGTGGGGTTCGCCCGGGCACCCACCGATGAAGCGGCCCGGCGGCTCTTCTTCGCCTCGGTGGTCTACCTCCCCGCCCTGCTCGGGCTGCTGGTCGCCGACCACATCGCCCGCTAGGGTTTGCCGGATCGCTCCTCCGGCGTGAGATTTCGCGCCCACACATGCGGGCCGTTCACCTGACCCAGCTCCTCGCCGGGCGCGCGCGGAGCGCCCCGTCCTACCCCTCCGCGGGTTTCTACCTCCTCCTCCCCGCGGGCGGGCGCGATCGGCGGCACCCGCACCGCGAGGACGAGCGCTACGCCGAGACCGGGTCCCCCGGGTGACGCTCCGCACCACGCCCTTCCACCCCCGGACGGCGCCCCTCTGCCAGGGGCGCAACTGGCGCCGCTGGGCCGGCTACGTGGTGGCGTCGAGCTACGAGCTCGCCCACGACCGGGAGTATCACGCCATCCGCAGCGCCGCCGCCCTGTTCGACGTCTCTCCGCTCTACAAGTACCTGGTCACGGGGCCCGACGCCGCGCGGCTCCTCGACCGTGTCGTGACCCGCGACGTGGCACGGTGTCGGGTGGGCCAGGTGATGTACACCCCCTGGTGCGACCCCGACGGCAAGCAGATTGACGACGGCACCGTGTCTCGCCTGGGTGAGGAGACCTTCCGGCTCACCGCCGCCGAACCCAACCTGCGCTGGCTGCATCTCAACGCCACGGGCCTTCGCGTCACGATCCAGGACGTCTCGGACCGGATCGCGGCGCTGGCGCTCCAGGGTCCCGCCTCGCGGGAGGTCCTGCGCCAGGTGCTGGACGCCGACGTGGACGGCCTGAAGTACTTCCGCGTCGCGACCGGGACCCTGGCCGGCACGCCGGTGACCGTCTCCCGTACCGGCTATACCGGCGATCTGGGATACGAGATCTGGCTCGACCCCGAAGCCGCGCTGGCCGTGTGGGACGAGGTGGTCCGCGCGGGGGAGCCGTACGGGCTGGTGCCCGCCGGGATGCTGGCGCTCGACGTGGCGCGAATCGAGGCCGGGCTCATTCTGCTCGACGTGGACTACGTGTCGGCCCATCGGGCCCTGATCGAGGCGCAGAAGTCCTCGCCGTTCGAGCTGAACCTGGCGTGGACCGTGGCGCTCACCAAGCCGCGCTTCGTGGGGCGCGGCGCGCTGGCGCGGGAGGCGGCGCGCGGCCCGGCCTGGCGGCTGGTGGGCGTCGAGGTGGACTGGACCTCGCTCGAGCGGCTCTATCTCGAGGCGGGGCTGGCCCCGCGCCTGCCCACCACGGCCTGGCGCACCAGCGTGC
>DATLXT010000091.1:0-2829 GCA_035575475.1 Gemmatimonadales bacterium
AAACGTGCAGCCGGTGTCGGGAGATGGAAAGGGGGCAAGGGGGAGGGGGCGGGGAGGGGGAGGGGGGCGCGGAAGGCGGAAGCCGGGTCGCTCGCCACCGCCCGCCGCAGGCGCGGTGGGGCCGCGACGCCCGATACCCAAATCACGCCGCGCGTATCAGATTCTCGCGTCGCTCGTCCCGCTCACCGGAGCCCATATGACCGGTCGTGTCTTCCTGTTCCTGGGCGCAATCGCGTTCGGCGCCGCCTGGCCGGCCGGCGCGCAAGTCCGGCGTCCCATGGATTTCGCCGACATCTTCCGCTTCCACGATCTTCAGGCCGCCGAGTTGTCGCCCGACGGCCGCTGGGTGGTTTACGAGGTCCGCCGGCTCGAGTTCCCGGATTGGAAGCGGGTGACCGACCTGTTCCTGGTGTCGGCGGACGGGCGCGCTACCAGGCAGCTCACCTTCACCCAGGGCGAGAGCGAGTCCGGCCCGCGCTGGCGGCCGGGGCGGGGCGACCTCATCGGCTTCACCTCCACCCGCGAGGGGAAGGCGCGCCAGCTCTACCTCATTCGGCCGGACGGCGGCGAGGCCCGCCGGGTCACCGACGCGGCTGACGGCATCGGGGCCTGGGCCTGGAACCGCGACGGCACCCGCATCGCCTACATCGCGGGGCCCGAGGGGAAGCGCCAGATCTGGTTGCTCCCGGGGGACGGCGCCGGGAAGGCCGAGCCGCTCACCCGGCACGCCACCGAGGTGCGCGACCTGGCCTGGAGCGAGGATGGCCGGACCGTCCTGTTCAGCGCGCCCGACGAACCCGACTCCACCCGCCGGAAGCGCCTGAGGGAGAAGTTCGACGTTCGGGTCAGGGACGAGCCGGAAGCCGCGACCCACCTGTGGTCGGTGGACGTCGCGACGAGAATCGAGAAGCGGCTGACCGAGGGCGGGTTCCGGGTGACGGGGATGGCGCTGTCGCGCGACGGGCGCTGGGTCGCCTTCCGCGCCATGCCGCTCGACCGCTACGCGGACTTCCGGGCCTCGGAGGTCTACCTGCTCGATCTTCGGAGCGGCGGGCTCGAGCGGCTCACCGACAACTACGTGGGCGAAGGCCCGCCGTCCTTCTCGCCGGACTCGCGTCTCGTCGCGCTCACGGCGGACCGGGACTTCCGCTACGGGAACCTGACTCGCGTTTACGTCCGGCCGGTGACCGGCGGGCCCTGGCGCGAGCTGGGCGGCGGGTGGGACCGCGATGTGGGGCTCGACTTCTGGGGCGCCGACGGACGCTCGATCTACTTCGAAGGCGCGGACGGGGTGAACCGGAACATCTACCGGCTGGACGTGGTCGCGGGGACGGTGCAGCCGGTCACCCGACTGGAGGCGGTCCTGGCGGTCGCCAAGCCCGGCGATTCCGAGTCTCTGCTGATTCGCTACACCGATCCCCGGAGCCCGACCGACCTCTACCTCGCGCCGCTCGGTCAGGTGGCCCGGCGGGACCGGTGGACCCGGCTCACGACCCTGAACCCGTGGGTGGATTCCATCGCGCTGGCGCGCTACGAAACCCTGCGGTGGCGCTCGAGCGGCGGCACCGAGGTCGAAGGGCTTCTGATCTATCCGCTGAACCACGATCGCGGGCGCCGCTATCCGCTCATCGTGCAGATCCACGGGGGCCCGGCGTCGGCCTACCAGAACAGCTTCAGCGCGAGCCACGGGACCTACACCCACGTGCTCGCGGCCAGGGGGTACGCGGTGCTCCAGCCCAACTACCGCGGGTCCACGGGATACGGCGAAGCGTTCCAGGCCGCCATCTCGGGCAACTACTGGCCGCTGGCCTTCGACGACATCATGGCCGGGGTGGACACGCTGATCGGTCGCGGCCTCGCGCACCCCGACTCGCTGGGGATGATGGGATGGTCGGCGGGCGGGCACTGGTCGAACTGGACCCTGGTCACCACCGACCGCTTCAAGGCGATCTCTTCGGGCGCGGGCGTGGCCAACTGGATATCGCTCTATGCCCAGACCGACGTCCAGGCCACCCGGGAATACTACCTGGGCGGGGACGCCGGGCGGGGGGCGGCCAACAAGCCGTGGGACGATTTCGAGCACTGGTGGGCCGAGTCGCCTCTCCGTTACATCGCGCGGGCCAGGACGCCCACGCTGATTCATTTCGGCGAAAAGGACGAGCGGATTCCCCTGCCTCAGGGTCAGGAACTGCACATGGCGCTGAAGCAGCGCGGGGTGCCGACCGAGTTCCTGATCTATCCCGGCCAGCCGCACGGGATCCAGGAGCCGCGCTACCAGCTGGTGAAGATGATGGCCGAGGTGGGGTGGTTCGAGCGGTGGATTCGGGGCAAGGGGAGCGGTGTGGATTGGGAGCAGATTCTGGCGGTGGCGCGAGACATCAGCCGCCCGCCCTCGGGCGTCGCCGACTCCGTGCGCGTCCAGGCCGCCCGTTGACGGCGCGGAGCGCGCCGCCGGCGAGGCCGGATGTCTGACGTCCCCTATTTCGCCTACGGCTCCAACCTGTCGCGGGAGCGGATGGCGCGCCGGTGCCCCGGCGCCGCGCTGTTGGGCACGGCGCGCCTCGCCGGCCACCGGTTCGTGATCAATCGCCGCGGGTACGCCACGGTGGTTCCGGAGCCGGGGGCCACCGTGTACGGCGTGCTCTGGGACCTGAGCGAGACGCACGGCGCTCTCCTCGATCGCTACGAGGGCGTAGAGCAGGGCCTCTACCGCCGGGAGCCGTGCCGCGTGGAGCCGGTGGCCGGCGGGCGACCGGTGGACGCCTGGCTCTACGTGGCCGCCGACCGGGCCCCGGGCACGCCGCGTTCGGGCTATCTCGACCTGATTCT
>DATLXT010000092.1:0-5126 GCA_035575475.1 Gemmatimonadales bacterium
TCAGGAGCCGGCGGGCCCGCGGGGGGTTGTGGGGCGTGGGTGGGCTGGGCCGGTGCCCCGACCACCTGCACCACCGCCTGCCCCCGCCGAGACCCCACCCGCGCCTCGATAATCGCGACTCCGCCCCCCACGCCGGTCACCGTGCCGCTGTTGTCCACCCGCGCCACGTTCACGTTGTTGGACGACCAGATGAACCGCGCCGTGGGGATCACGTTGCCGATCCGGTCGAAGGCGGTGGCCAGCAGCCCGGTGCGCTCGCCCACCCGGATCGTCACCGAGGGGGGGGCGACCTGCACTTCGGCCACGTTTTGCGCGGCGAGACTGCCCGGCAGGGCGAAGGCGAGCGCCGCGGCCCAGAAGCGCGCGGTCATAGCCGCGGCAACGTACACCGCCGTAAGTCCTATTGTCAAGCGAAGTTGTCGCTCGGACCCCCGGGGCTTCCCCACCGACCGCGATGGCGAAGTGGCCTCCGCGCGCCTGAGCGAGACGCCGCCCGCCGCGGGCAGCTGCCCCGCAACCCCGGCTCGCCGGCCGCGACTTGCGTAGGTGAGTTCACGGGGTAAGCTATAGGCCACGCCCACGGACACGTGACAACCTGCGGAGGAGAGATCCGATGCTCGTACAACCCGAGTTCCAGGAGACGGGCTGGTCGGGCCCGGGGATGATGGAGCCGTCGTTCCCTTCGACGCCGTCGTACCCGACGTCCCAGCCGACCCCGTCGCCCTCGACGCCGGAGAAGCCCGCGGCGCCGGCCAAGCCCAAGAGGAAGGCCAAGCCCCGGGCGAAGAAGAAGCCCGCGAAGAAAGCCGCCAGGAAGACCCGGAAGGCCGCCCGAGCCAAGGCCAGGCGCGGGGCGAAGAAGGGCGCAAGACGGCGCCGTCGCTAGAAGACCTCGACCCGGCACCGCGGGAGCGTCTCCCGGATGGCATGGGCCATCGCTTCGAGGCGCTCCCGCGGCACTTTTTGGACCGCCCGGTCGGCCGGTGGCCGATCCAGCGAGTAGAGGTGGATGGTGTCCGGATCGGCGCGGCGCAGTAGGCGGAGCCAATCGCTCAGCGCCTCCGCGCTCGACCCGTCCCAATCCGGTCCCCGCACCACCATCGCCTGAAGGACATAGGGTTTGAGCGCGCGGTAGGCGTCCGTCAGCGCGTCTGCGTCATACGTCGCGCCGTTCACGAGACCCGGAGGCCCGGGATCCAGTTTCATCATGCGCGCGTCCAGCTGGAGCAGCGCCCGGCGCACGGCCGGCCGACCGGCGGCGAGCCCGTTCGAGAGAATTCCCACCCGGGTCCGGGGGGCGAACTCCGCGCGAATCTCGAGCACTCGCTCCACCACCACCCCGAACCGCGGATGCATGGTGGGCTCCCCGTTCCCCGAGAACGTGATCCACTCGGGCACGAGGGGGAGCCGCTCCAGAGCGCGCCGCAGCGCGTGCGCCACTTCATCGGGCGAGGGCCAGCGCGCCTCCCGCGCCCGGGGCGTGTTGACCCCGCACTCGCAGTAGGGGCAGTCGAACGTGCAGAGCTTGGAGCGGGGCGGGGTGAGGTTCAGCCCCAGGCTGGTGCCCAGGCGGCGCGACCGCACCGGACCGTTGACGATGGTCTCCCACAGCATCCCGCCGTCGGGCCGCGGGCGCCGCGGGCCGATCACGGGGAGCGGGCCGGATGCCGGGGGCGCCCCGTGGGGTTGCGGGGTTGCGTCGCTCATATCTCAAGGTACGTTGTCCCGATCCCCCAACGAAGAGGTGCGGAGTGCGTGGGACGTGGTGCGTCGCGGCCGCGCTGGCGGCCTGTTCGCCCGCCGGCCACCCCGGCGCCCCGGCCGAGGAGGAGATCGGCCGGATGCTGGCGCGATCGGCCGCCGCCTGGAACCGCGGAGACCTGGACGGCTTCATGGACGACTACGCGCGGGATTCCCTCACCAGCTACGTCGCGGCCGGCCGGGTGGTGTACGGGTGGCAGACGCTCTACGACCGTTACCAGGCCAACTACTTTGCCCCCGGCAGGTCCCGCGATTCGCTCGCCTTCAGCGACCTGCGCGTGCGCGGGCTCGGCCCGAGGGCGGCGCTGGCGACGGCCCGGTTCGGGCTGTATCGCGGCGACTCGGTGACCGCGAGCGGGCCGTTTACCCTGATCCTGGAGCGGCGCGGCGAGCGCTGGTACATCATCCACGACCACACCTCGGCCGATCCGCAATGACCCTCGGGCGCGGGTTGCTGGTGGCGGTGATCCTCGGGGGGTGCCGGGCGCCAGGCGCAGGGGTCGTCGCGCTGGAAGGCGCCACCGTGATCGACGGCTCGGGCGGGCGGCCGATCCAGGATGCCATCATCCTCATCCGCGACGGCCGGATCCAGGCTGTGGCGCGGGTGAACGAGATCCCGGTGCCGCGAGGCGCCCGGGTGATCCAGTTGGTCGGCAAGACCGTCATCCCGGGACTGATCGACGCCCACGCCCATGTGGAGCGCTGGGCCGCGCCGCGTTACCTGGCCTGGGGCGTCACCACGGTGCGCGACCTGCACAATCAGACCGACACGGCCCTGGCCCTGCGCCAGGACTTCAATCTGGGCGCCGTGCTGGGCCCGCGGATGTTCACCGCCGGCGCCATGATCGACGGCGCTCCCGCCACCTATCCCGACGCCACGCCGGCCGCGACCTCCAGCGAGGCG
Source organism: Gemmatimonadales bacterium (assembly GCA_035575475.1). GTDB lineage: Bacteria > Gemmatimonadota > Gemmatimonadetes > Gemmatimonadales > GWC2-71-9 > DATLXT01. The sequence continues at coordinate 2,666 of DATLXT010000092.1, forward strand.
CGCCGCGCGGTGGATCAGCGCGCGGTGGCGGGCACGGACTATGTGAAGATCTACACCCGGATCACGCCGGCTCTCCTCGCCCCGCTCGTCGACGAGGCCCGCTCGCTCCGCCTGCCCGTGGCGGCGCACCTGGGCAAAATCGACGCGCTCACCGCGGCGCGTGCCGGCGTGGCCTCGATCGAACACCTTTCGGGCATGGTCCAGGCCACCTCGCGCCAGGGGCCGGCGGTGGTGCGCGCCCACGACCGTTTCCTCCCCGGCTGGACCGCGGAAGTGAAAGCCTGGGCCACGCTGGACTCCGCCGGCGTGGCCGGCCTGGCGCGCGCGCTGGCCCGCTCCCGGGTGGCGGTGGTTCCCACCCTGGCCCTGTACGAAACCCTCTCCCGGCTGGACGACCGTCGGCTCCTCCAGCGGGCCGAGATGCGCGACGTGCCGGCCGCCGCGGGTAGCGTGCGCGACGTGGCCGGACTGCTGCGGCGCAGCAGCTGGAGCCCGGCCGACTTCCAGGCCTTCCGGCGCGCCCGGGTTCGTCAGGACCAGTTCGTCCGCGAGTTCCGGCGGGCGGGAGGCCTCCTCGCCGCGGGCAGCGACGCCGCGAACCAGCTCCTCGTGCCCGGCGCATCGCTGCACCAGGAGCTGGCCCTGCTGGTGCGCGCCGGATTGACGCCGCTCGAGGCCCTCACCACCGCCACCCGCTGGGCCGCCCAACTCCTGGGCGCCGATTCGCTGGGCATGATCGCGCCCGGAAAAGTGGCGGACCTGGTCGTCCTCAACGCCAACCCGGCCGGCAACATCGCGGCCACCAGGGACATCGCATGGGTCATGCTCCGCGGCCGGATGTACCGGCCCGATTCCCTGCGCCAGGCCTGGGCCCGTTGAAGCGCGTCGCGCTGGCGCTGTGCCTGGCCGCCGGCGCCTGCCGCGTGGTGGAAGAGCAGCCACCCGGCAGCCGCCCGTACGACGTGCTGCTGCGGGGCGGGTGGGTCGTGGACGGCACGGGAAACCCGCGCTACCGCGGCGACCTCGCCGTCGCGGGCGACCGGATCGCGGCCCTGGGCTACCTCCCCCACGCCGAAGCCCGGGAGACGCTCGACGTCTCCGGGCTCGTGGTGGCGCCCGGGTTCATCGACATGCTGGGCCAGTCGGAGACCCGAGCCCTGATCGACAATCGGGTGCTGAGCAAGGTGACCCAGGGCATCACCACCGAGGTCACCGGGGAAGGCGGCTCGGTCGCTCCCCTGACCGACGCGCTGGTGGCGGAAGACTCCGCCTTCATCAAGCGCTACCACCTGGACGTGGACTGGCGCGACCTGGACGGGTACTTCCGTCACCTCGAGCGCACCGGCTCGGCCGTCAATATCGCCACCTTCGTCGGCGCCACCCAGGTGCGTCGCGCCGTGATCGGCGACGCCGACCGCGCGCCCACCCCCGAAGAGCTGGGCCGGATGACGGCCCTGGTGGACACGATGATGATCCAGGGCGCGCTGGGGCTCTCGTCCTCCCTGATCTACGCGCCCGCCATCTACGCCTCGACCGAGGAGCTGGTGGCCCTGGCCCGCGCCGCCCGCCGCCACGGCGGCATCTACGCCACCCACATGCGGAACGAGGGGTCGCGCATCGACGCCGCGCTGGACGAGACCTTCCGCATCGCGCGGGAGGCCGACATCCCGGTCGAGATCTGGCACCTCAAGGTGTCCGGCCGCCCCAACTGGGGCCGGATGCCGCACGTGCTCCGCCGCATCGATTCGGCCCGCGCGGCGGGGCTCGACGTGACCGCCGACCAGTACCCCTACGTCGCCTCCGCCACCTCGCTCGACGCCACCGTTCCGGCCTGGGCGCACGCAGGGGGCACCGACTCCCTGCTGGCGCGCCTGCGCCACCCCGCGACCCGCGCCCGCCTCCGCGGCGAAATGATCCGGGGCCAGGAACGCGGCGAGAGCATGTACCGGGACGTGGGGCCGGAGGGCATCCTGATCTCCAGCGTCTTCGAGGACTCGTTGCGCTACCTCCAGGGCCAGCGCCTCGCCGACGTCGCCCGCCGGCGCCGGCGCGACCCCGTCGAAACCCTCTTCGACATCCTGCTCGCCGATCGGGCCCGAACCGGAGCGATCTACTTCTCGATGAACGAATCCGATGTCCGCGCCGCCCTCGGTGTGTGGTGGGTGGCCGTGAACACCGATTACGGCGGCGTGGCCCCGGACGGGCCCTTCGCCCCCATCCGGCCTCACCCGCGCACCTACGGGTCGTTCACCCGGATTCTGGGCCGCTACGTGCGGGAGCTGGGGGTGCTGCCGCTGGAACAGGCGGTGCGCAAGATGACCTCGCTCGCGGCGCAACGCGTCGGGCTGGTGGATCGCGGGCTGCTGCGGCGGGGCCTGTATGCCGACATCACCGTCTTCGACCCGGCCACCGTGGCCGACCGCGCCACGTTCGAAGACCCGCACCAGCCCTCGGCCGGCAT
>DATLXT010000093.1:0-15698 GCA_035575475.1 Gemmatimonadales bacterium
AGGCCGAGCGGGCCCACCACCTGGCGGGCGTGCGCTACGCCAACGGCCTCGCCACCCAGCTCGAGGTGTCGGACGCCCGGGTGCTCCGGCAACAGGCGGAAGTCAACGAGATCCAGGCGATGCGGGACTACTTGCTGGCGCTGGCGCAGCTGGAGCGTGCCCTGGGCCGGCCGGTGCCCGTGGAGCGGCGGCCCCTCGACGAGGCGGCCCGGTACCCCATTTCTGAAGGAAGCGAGCAATGAAGCGATACCTGACGGTGGGCGCGCTCGCGGGCGTGGCCCTCCTCGTGACCATCGCCGCGACCCGGGTCGGGCGCGGCGAGCCCGCCGCCGCGGCGGACGGCGCGCCGGTCCTGGTGCTCGGGGCCTCGGATGTGACCACGGCGGCGCGCGCCGACCTCATCGCGGGGGTGCCGGTCTCGGGGACCCTGGAGCCCGCGGTCGCTGTCGAGATCACGGCGCCCTATCCCGAGGTGGTGTCCCAGGTGCTGGTGAAGGAGGGCCAGGCGGTGACGCGCGGGCAGGTGCTGGCGCGCTTCCGCACCGACGCCCTGGAGCCGGCGGCGCTGTCGGCCGAAGCCCAGCGACGCATCGCGGCCTCGGATTTCGAGCGGATGCAGAACCTGTTCCGGGAGGGTGCGGTGTCGGCGCGCGACGTGGAGAACGCCGAGCTGTCGCTCCGCGCCGCCGAGGCCGCGGCGGCTCAGGCGCGGAAGGCGCTGGAGGACGCGGTGGTGCGCGCGCCCGTCGCCGGGTCGGTCAGCCGGCGGGCCGTGCAGTCGGGGGATCGGGTGGGGGACGGGGCTCTCCTCTTCGAGGTGGTGAACACGAGGGAGCTGGACTTCGAGGCCAGCGTGCCGAGCGAGTACGCCGCCCTTCTCGCGCCCGGCGCCCCGGTGGCGCTGGGCGGCCCGGGGCTTCCGGCCGAAGGCGTGAGCGGGCGGGTGGCCCGGATCAATGCCACCGCGGACCCGGCGACGCGGCAGGTGAAGATCTACGTCACCGTGCCCAATCGGGACGGCCGCCTGGTGGCGGGGCTCTTCGCATCGGGGCGGGTGGTCCTCCGGGACGTGAAGGGGGCGGTGGCCGTGCCCCGGGAAGGAGTCCGCCAGGACCCGGGTGGCACCACCTACGTCCTGCTGGTCGAGCAGGGGAAGATCGCCCGGCGGGAGGTCACCGCCGGCGTGCTGGATGAGGTCGCCGGGCTGGTCGAGATCACCCGGGGCCTCGCGGGCGGCGAAACCGTGGTGATCGGGCCGGCTCAGGGACTCCGCCCGGGCCAGCCGGTGACCATCGCGGGCCGGGAGGGGTGATCGGATGTTCTTGAGCGAGCTGTCCATCAGGCGTCCCGTCCTCACCACCATGATGATGGGGGCGCTGCTGGTGCTGGGGCTGTTCAGTTACCGGCGGCTCAGCATCGATCTGTGGCCCGAGGTCGAGTTCCCCTTCCTCGTGATCCAGACGCGCTACCCCGGGGGGAGCCCCGAGTCGGTGGAGCGGGAGGTCACCAAGAAGATCGAGGAGGCGGTGAACCCGGTGGAGGGTGTGAAGGAGATCCAGTCCACCTCGACCGAGGGGTTCTCCACCATTTTCGTCGAGTTCGAGCTGGAGACCGACATCATGGACGCGCAGGCGGACGTGCGCGCCAAGGTGGATGCCATCCGCCAGGACCTCCCGCGCGACCTCGACCCGCCGGTGATTTCGCGCTTCGACCCCGGAGCCCAACCGATCCTGGTGCTGTCGATCGCCGGCGAGGGGTGGGCCACCCGCGACCTCACCCGGCTGGCCGAAGACGTGGTGAGCCGCCGCATCCAGAACATCCCCGGGGTGGGGAACGTGAGCGTGGTGGGCGGCCTGGAGCGGGAGATCCACGTGCTGCTCCTCCCCGACCGCATGGAGGCGCTGGGCGTCTCGCCGGACCAGGTGGTGGCGGCGCTCCAGCGGGACAACGGCGACGTGCCGGCCGGCCTGGTCGAGCGGGGGAACGCCGAGCACCTGGTGCGGGTCGCCGGGAAGATCGCCGAGCCGCGGGAGTTCGAGCGGATCGTGGTCACGGTCAGGAACGGGACCGCGATCCGGCTGGGCCAGGTGGCGCGGGTGGAGGATGCCCAGGAGGAGGCGCGTGACGCCGCGTTCGTGAACGGGGAGCGGGCCGTCGCGCTCGAGATCCGGAAGACCTCGGGCGCCAACACCGTGGACGTGGTGGACCGGGTGCAGGAAGTCGTCGCCGAGCTCAATGCCACCCTCCCCGCGGGGACCCGGCTCACCACGGTGCAGGACAACTCCGTCTGGATCCGGAACTCGGTGGAGGACGTCCAGAAGACCCTGCTCGAAGGCGCGGCGCTCACCGTCTTCATCGTGTTCCTCTTCCTGAACTCGTGGCGCTCGACCGTGATCACGGGGCTCACCCTGCCGGTGTCGGTGATCTCGGCGTTCGCGGCGATCTACGCCTTCGGGTTCACGCTCAACACGATGACCCTGATGGCGCTCTCGCTCTCGATCGGGATCCTGATCGACGACGCGATCGTGGTGCGGGAGAACATCGTGCGCCACGTGGAGCGGGGCGAGGACCATTACACGGCGGCCCGGCGGGGGACCGCGGAGATCGGGTTCGCGGTGCTGGCCACCACGCTTTCCGTGGTGGCCGTGTTCATCCCCGTGGCGTTCATGAAGGGGATCGTGGGGCGCTTCTTTTTCCCCTTCGGCATCGTGATCACGGGGGCGGTGCTGGTCTCGTTGTTCGTGTCGTTCACGCTCGACCCCATGCTGTCCTCGGTGTGGTACGACCCGCAGGCCGAAGGCCATGCCCGGCGGGGGCCGGTGGGGCGGGCGCTCGAGAAGTTCAACGCCTCGTTCCGCGCCCTGGGGCGGCGCTACCGGGGCGTCATCGCCTGGGCGCTGGATCACCGGCTCGCCACCATGGGGATCGCGGCCGGCGCGTTCGTGGCGGCGATGAGCCTGTTCGGACTGGGGCTCGTGGGCGGGCAGTTCATGCCCGAGTCCGACGAGGAACAGACCGCGGTGGTCTTCGAGACGCCGGTGGGGTCGTCGGTGGAGTACACCTCGGCCAAGGCGCTGGAACTCTCCCGGTATCTCCACGGGCTTCCGGAGGTGGCGCTCACCTACGCCACGGTGGGCGGCGCCCAGCAGAACAACGCGGTCAACAAGGGGCAGATCTACGTCAAGCTGACGCCCAAGGATGCGCGGGCGCGCACCCAGCAGCAGCTCGAGGCCGCCCTGCGCGAGGTGCTGCCGCGATTCCAGGGAGTCTCGGCCCGCGTGATTCCGGTGGACGCGGTCGGCGGCCCCATGGCGCCGATCCAGCTCAACCTCCAGGGCCCGGAGCTCGTCCGGCTCCAGCAGATGTCGGACCAAGCCATCGCCGCGCTGCGCGACGTGCCGGGACTGGTGGAGCTGCGCTCCAGCCTGGAGGGCCGCAAACCGGAGCTGGTGGTGGACGTGAACCGGGACCTGGCCGCCGACGTCGGCCTGTCGGTGGGCGCCGTGGGCGCGGCCCTGCGGCCGGCGCTGGCGGGTCAGGTGGCCGGGAGCTGGGAGGATCCCACCGGCCTGACGCACGACGTGCTGGTGCGCCTCGCGCCCGAGGCGCGCCGCTCCGCCGTGGACGTGGCGCGAATTCCGGTCGCGACCGGCCGGCTCGACCCCCGCACCGGCGCGCCCATCATGGTGCCGCTGGGGCAGGTGGCCGAGGTGCGCCAGAGCCGGGCGCCCGGCGAGATCAAGCGGCTGAATCTGGAGCGGGTGGCCACGATCGAAGGGAACTACCAGGGGCGCCCCCTCACCGAGGTGGTGGCGGACGTCCAGGCCCGGCTCTCCGCCGTGAGCCTCCCCGCCGGATACCGGTTCGATTTCGGCGGCGAGCAGCAGGACTTCGTCGAGACCGTGGGGTACATGGTCGAAGCGCTGGCACTGGCGGTCATCTTCATCTACCTGATCCTGGCCTCCCAGTTCGGGAGCTTTCTCCAGCCCCTGGCCATCATGCTCTCCCTGCCGCTGTCGCTCGTGGGGGTGATGCTGGCACTGATGCTGACGCGCGGGACGTTCAACATCATGAGCATGATCGGGGTGATCATGCTGATGGGGCTCGTGACCAAGAACGCGATTCTGCTGGTGGACTTCGCCAACCAGGCGCGCCGGCGGGGGAGCGACCGGCGCCAGGCCCTGATCGACGCGGGCGAGCTACGGCTGCGTCCCATCGCGATGACCACCCTGGCCATGATTTTCGGCATGCTGCCGACGGCGCTGGCGTTGGGCTCGGGGGCCGAGTTCCGCGCCCCCATGGCGCACGCGGTGATCGGCGGGCTGATCACCTCCACCCTGTTGACCCTGGTCGTGGTGCCGGTGGTCTACACCTACCTCGACGATTTCGGGCACTGGGCGGCGGCCCGGATCCGACGGTGGACCGGGGAGCCGGAACAGCCGGTGGCGCCGGCCGAGGTGCCGGCCGATTGACCCCGGCGATCCGGCTGGGGCGCGGCGGGAACGGCGCGTGACCCAGCTCACCTGAACTGGCTGGCTCGCGCCGATACAGGCCGAGCAGGCCCCTGGGTCGAAGCGTAGCGGGGGCGTGAGTGACCTGGCTCACGCCCCCGCACGTTTTTCGTTCGTCCCGCGTCCGGCATGCCGGTTGCCCTGCCGGTGAGCGACGCCGGCGGCGGGTCCGCCGGCGGCCACCAGCTACGATCACAGGAGGCAAGTATGTCGGGGCGGAAAACGGCAGTCTGGCTGGGCGCGGTCCTCGTGGGGATCGCCGCCTGCGGCGACGGCACCGGGCCGGCCACCAGCCGGAACAACCCGGGGACGGGCACGAACAGTCTCCGCGTGACGGCCAACATCGAAGCCGACGACGATGCGGCGGCGGTGGGCGGATTCGTCACCACCTACGAGGCCATCGTCCGGGACGGCCTGGGGAACCCGGTATCCGGCGCCACCGTCACCATCAGCAACCCCTCGCTCGGCACGCTCACCTTGCCCGAGAGCTCGCCGGGAAGCGGGGACTACCTGATGACCGGCAACGGCTTCCCGAGCGGCGACTTCCGGCTCAGCGTGGTACGCGGTACGGATAACGTGCGCGACGTGGTGCTGGGCGGCCCCGGGGTCCACAGCATCACCGCCCCCCGGGCGAACGCCACCGACACCGCGGGCACGACGCTCAACGTCCGGTGGACGGTGCCCTCGCGGGCCCAGGCCGCCGAGGTGGAGACGCGGGACTTCGGCCCCCTGACCCTGCCCGACACCGGCGCCTACAACGTACCGGGCGCGGACAACCCGGCGCGCCCCGATCAGCGGGTACGAGTCTATCGCTACAACGAGGTGAGCATGGCCGGCGGCCTGCCGGGCTCGCGCCTGCGCGTGAAGGTGCGCAAGACCGTCGAGCCGATCAACGTGCAGTGATCGTCGCGGAACCCCGGCTGTGCGGGGGGGAGGCCGCGGGCCGGCCGCCCCGGCTCAGCCGCGCTTGAGGATTCGGCGAGGGCGGGGCAGATTCGCGCATCCCGAGTTCGGAGTCAGCGATGCGCGTCTGTCTCGCCCTTCTCGTCGCCGTCACCTCGTCCCTCGCCGCCCAGGATACCGTCCGCTTCACGCCCACGGTGGGCCACCCCACGTTCGCGGTCCGGGAGCCGGTGCTCCGCATCAAACCCGGCACCGTGCTCGTCTCCAAGACCATGTTCGGGGCGTACTACACGGAGCAAGACGGCCCCTTCCCGGGTGAGGTAGGTCCCTTCTACGTCGAGGGAGCGACCCCGAACGACGTCCTGGTGGTGAAGATTCTGCGGGTGCGGCCCAATCACCATCTGGCAGCGTCCAAACTCTACTCCGACTTCGGCGGGCTGGCCACGGATTCTCGGGTACGCCTCCTCAACGACCCCATCCCGCCGCGGCGCTACCTCTGGCGGCTCGACCGCGAGAAGATGACCGCGACCACGGCCCTGCCCGACAGCCGGATGCGGGAGATCACCATCGAGCTCCGGCCCATGCTGGGTCGCCTGGCCGTGGCGCCCCGGGGGCAGGAGGCCTTCGGCGGGCTCTGGCCCGGCGACTTCGGCGGCAACATGGACGCGCCCGAGGTGCGCGAGGGGACCACGGTGTATCTGCCGATCTTTCACGACGGCGCCTACTTCTACTTCGGCGACGGTCACGCGCGGCAGGGCGAGGGCGAAGTGGCGGGGACGGGACTCGAGACCTCGATGGACGTGGTGCTCCAGATCGACCTGATCAAGAACAAGCGTATCGACTGGCCGCGGCTGGAGGATGCCGACTACATCATGGTGGCCGGGAGCGCGCGCCCCCTCATCGACGCCTTCCGGCTCGCGCACGTGGAACTGATCGAGTGGCTGGTCGAGGACTACGGCTTCGGGAAGTGGGACGCCTACCAGCTGCTGGGGGAGCTGGCCGAATCCACGGTGGCGAACATCGTGGACCCGGCCTACACCGTGGTCGCGAAGTTCCCCAAACGGTACCTGCCGCGGTAGTGAAGCGGACGGGGCCCCGGGGCGTCGCGGCGCCTCGCCTCGAGGCGGACGCGATCAGCGCACCACCTCGAACCCGATCGGCGCCGCGCACACCGAATGGGTCAGGGCGCCCATCGAGATCAGCGATGCTCCGGCGACGGCATAGGCGCGCGCGGTGGCGGGCGTGATCCCGCCCGACGCCTGGATCGTGACCCCCGGCCCCGCGCGGCGCGCCCATTGGGCGATGCGCTCGGGCGGCTGGTTGTCCGCCACGATGTGCGTGACGCCGGCCGCGAGCGCTTCCTCGAACTGGGCGTCGGTTTCCGCCTCGACGATGACGGGGAGCCCCGCCGGCGCGGCGGCGAGCACCTCGGCCAGCCGCCGCCCCGAGCGCTCCAGCAGCTCCCAGTGGTTGTCCTTCCAGAAGACGGCCTCCGCCAGAGACCCCCGGTTCTCCACCCCGCCCCCCACGCTCACCGCGTAGCGCTCGATGGCCCGCAGCCCCGGCGTCGTCTTCCTGGTGTGGGTGATCCGGGCGCCGGTCCCGGCCACGGCCCGGACCGCCGCCCGGGTGGCGGTGGCGATCGCGGAGAGCCGCTGAAGGAAGTTCAGCGCCACCCGCTCCGCCCCGAGCAGGGCCCGGGCCGATGCCTCGACCGTCGCCAGCACCGCCCCCGACTCCACCTCCTCGCCCTCGGAGACGCAGGCGGTGAAGGCCGCGGCGGGATCGAGCTCGCGAAACGCCAGCTCGGCCAGGGACAGCCCCGCCACCACGAACCTCCCCTGAGCCCGAAACCGGCCGCCCATCCGGCTGGCCGCCTGCCTCCCGAGCAGCTGGGTCGTCACATCCTCCGCCGCCCGGTCCTCGGCCAGCGCCCGCCGCACCGCCTCGAGACCCGGCGGCTCAGCCAATGGCGAGCATCCGATCAATGGCCCGGCGCGCCCGAGCGGCCGTCTCGGGCGGGACCCGCACCGCGTACCGCAAGTGGAGGAGCGAGTCGCGCAGCTTTTCGAGCGTGATCCGCTTCATGTAGCGGCACTCGGCGGACTCGGCCAGCGCCAGGAACTCCTTCTCCGGGTTCTCCCGCCGGAGGCGGTGGAGCACGCCGGTCTCGGTGGCGATCACGAACCGCCGAGCCGGGGAGGTCCGCGCCCGCGCCATCATCTGCTCGGTCGAGACGATCGAGGTCCGGCCGGCGGCCACGTCGCCCTCCGCCTCGGCGTAGTACATCGCGCTGGTGACACAGCCGCACTCCGGATGCACCAGAAACTCGGCGTCGGGGTAGCGGGCCCGCCGCGCTTCGAAGTTTTCGCGCGTGAGCCCGGCGTGCACGTGACACTCGCCGAGCCAGACGTCCATCCGGCGCCCCGTGACCCGCCGCAGGTAGTTGCCGAGGAAGAAGTCGGGGACGAAGAGGACGGGAACATCGCGCGGCAGCGCCCGAATGACGGCGACGGCGTTGCCGGAGGTGCAACAATAATCGGCCTCCGCCTTCACCGCGGCGCTGCAGTTCACGTACGCGACCACGAGACCGCCCGGATGCTCGTCCTTCCAGCGCCGCACGTCGCCGGGCCCGATGGTATCGGCCAGAGAACAGCCGGCGGCGGGATCGGGGATCAGGACCAGCTTTCCGGGGTTCGCGATGGCCGCGGTTTCGGCCATGAAGTGCACGCCGCAGATCACGATGACGGGGGCGTCGATCTCCGTGGCGCGGCGCGCCATCTTGAGCGAGTCGGCCACGACGTCGGCGAGATCCTGGATCGCGGGAATCTGGTAGTTGTGCGCCAGGATCGCGGCGTGGCGCCGGGCCTTGAGGTCCCGGATCTCTTCGATGAGCGCCGGGGCGGAGGGTGCGGAGGACGGCAGGGGACGGCGGCCGTCGGCGGAGGTGGACATCGAACCAGCTCCCATTGGTGAAGGATCGCGTCGCTCCCGGGGGGCCGATTGGGCAACGCCTTGGCCCGGCGAAGAGGCCGGACCGCTCCCGGGACGGGGTGCGGACACCGCCGCACCGGCGGGAAACCTAACCCGGCGGGGCGGGGGAGTCGATGCTCGCTACTGCTTCTGCCAGGTGGGCCGCAGGTCGTAGGTGACCGTATACACCAGTCGGTTCACCAGGCGGCCGTAGGCTTCGTTGGGATCCTCGGCGGAGAAGTACGGCACCCCGCCCGACAGGCCCACGGCCCCGACGGTCTCCGTGGCGGTGGCGCTCGAGCGCCACAGGGTGGCGCCGGATGCCGTGGACAGCAGGCGCACCGCGAGCCGCACCTGCACGCTGGCTTCGGCCCGCGGAACGAGGCCCCCGCTCAGGGTGGCGCGCGGCTTCACGTCCGACACGATGAGGTGACCCACGAACACCGAGCGGACCTCCTGCTCCTCGCCCAGGGCCCGCGCCGCCCGGGGCCCGAACTCGCGCTCCCCCACCCGGGCGAGCAGCGAATCGGCGGGCCCCACCTCGAGGATCTCGATGCCGGGCTGGGCGGCCAGCACGTGCTCGGCGAAGCGCTGGGTGGCGAAGGTGTGGAGCCCGCCCCTGGCGTTTTCGACGGTGAAGGTGACGAGCGCGATACGCGCGTGCGGCGCGAGGTCGAGCCGCGGGGGGACCAGCACGCGCTTGGAGCCGCAGGCCGGCGCGGCCAGAAGGACCGCCAGCGCGGCGCCGGCACGGCCGAGAACCTGGTGAAGGGACACGGGTGTCCGTCCGGGCGTAGGGTGCTCCAAGATTGTGCCGGCGGCCTCGGGGGGCAAGGAGCCGCGCGGCCGCCCCCGCGCGTCGATTTCCGGGCGCCCGGTTCGACCATCTCGACGATCGGCGGGATCTCGAGACCCTCACACTTCGATTCGACGCGGAGGCGTGGTCATGGACCGACTCGACGTGGCGGCCCGGTGGAAGAGCTGGGCGCCCTACCTGCTCAGCATCCAGCGCATCGTCGCGGCCTTCCTATTCATGCAGGTCGGCTCCGCCAAGCTCTTCGCCTTTCCGGCCGCCATCATGCCGGGCGGGGGCACCGCGCCCCTCGCCTCCCTGGCCGGGATCGCGGGGGTACTGGAGGTATTCGGAGGCGGCTTCATCCTGCTGGGACTTCTCACCCGACCCGTGGCGTTTTTGCTCGCGGGCGAGATGGCGGTCGCCTACTTCATCGGTCACGCGCCGCAGGGGTTCTGGCCCGTGCTGAATCAAGGCCAGCCCGCCATCCTGTATTGCTTCCTGTGGCTCTATCTGTCCGCGGCCGGGCCCGGGCCCTGGAGTCTCGATGCCCGGCGGCGGTCGCCCGGGCGCGACGCCGGCTAGTCGCACGGAGCCGGCGAGCGGGACCGGCACGGAGCCGCCGATCCCGCTCGGGCCCGATCGGGGCGAGCCGGCCCGATCAGTGTCCCCGGTGCTCGATCTGCCCGCGGACCTCCCCGCCGGGGAAGTCGCCGGGCCCGGTGTTGGCCGGCGCAACTCCGTCGTTGGTGTGCACGTTGACGTAGGCGTTCCCGGCCTTGAGATCCGCCACCAGCGCCGAGAGATCCTGGCCCACGAGCGGCCCCACCAGGTTCGCCGCGCTGATAGTCCCCTCCGCGATGACGCCGTCAATCCGGCCCTGTCCTACGGGCCCCGGAACGGGGGCGGTGGAGGGATAGAGCCACACCACGATGGGCCCATTGATGCCGGCCGGGCCCTGGTGGATGTGGGCCATGAAGGCGTTCTCGATGTTCGCCACGATGAGCCGGTAGGTCAGCGCGTCGCCCGCGGCGTTCAGCTGGAACGTGGCGTTCCCCCGCGCCCGGGTGGCGCGGGCGGGCGCTTCCTCGTCCCCCGACAGGGCCGTGCCGAAGTTGCCGCCGTTCGCCTCGTCCGCGGCGTCCGACACGTGACTGAACACCGGTACGTCGAACGGCGCGCTGGGCGCGGACGCCTCGCTTCCGCAAGCCGCCAGTAACGCGCCGATCACAGCCACCGACCAGACTCTGGACATGGGTCCCTCCGGTTGGGGTGGAGACGGATCTTCCCTCCCTTTGTAGGCTACCCGCGGGCGGGTGGGTGTCCAGGGGGCGGCGCCGCCCGGGACCCGTGTCCCGGTCGCGCGGTGGCGTTCCCTCCCGCCGGGATGCAGTTTCCTGCTGCTCCCGCAGTCGGGTGGCGAGGAGGTCGCGATGAAATGGTCATGGCGGATCGGGCGGATCGCCGGGATCGAGGTGTACGTGCACGTCACGTTCCTGATCCTGGTCGGATGGGTGGCCGTGAGCCACTACCTGGCGCGGCGGAGCGCGGCCGACGCCCTGATGGGCGTGGCGTTCATTCTCGCGTTATTCGCCATCGTCGTTTTGCACGAACTGGGGCACGCGCTCACCGCCCGGCGCTTCGGCATCCCGACCCGCGACATCACGCTCCTGCCGATCGGCGGGGTGGCGCGGCTCGAACGGATGCCGGAAGACGCGAAGCAGGAGCTCCTGGTGGCGCTGGCGGGGCCGGCCGTGAACGTGGCCCTGGCGGCGATTCTCTACCTGGCACTGGCGGGCGGCGGCGGGCCCGCCGGATACGCGGCCGCGCTGGGTGTGGGCGGAGGCTTCTGGAGCCAGATGTTCTGGGTCAACGTGAGCCTCGCCGCTTTCAATCTGCTTCCGGCGTTTCCCATGGATGGCGGGCGGGTCCTGCGCGCCCTGCTCCACCTGCGCATGGACTACGTGCGGGCCACGCAGATCGCCGCCTCGGTCGGCCAGGCCATGGCGGTGGTGTTCGGCTTCGTGGGCCTGTTCACCAATCCGTTCCTCGTCTTCATCGCGCTGTTCGTGTGGCTGGGGGCCGCGGGCGAAGCGTCCGTGGTCCAGATCCGCTCGGCCCTCGGCGGCATCCCGGTTCGACAGGCCATGATCACGGACTTCCGTGCCCTGGCGCCCGAGGACCCGCTGGCGCGCGCGGTGGAGCACGTGCTCGCCGGTTTCCAGCAGGATTTCCCCGTCGTGGCAGGCGGCACCGTGGTGGGCGTCTTGACCCGCTCGGACCTGGTGAGCGCCCTGGCGCGGCTGGGTCCGGACGGCCGGATCGGCGAGGTGATGCAGCGGGACATCGAGACGGCGGATCCGCGGGAGATGCTCGAGGGGGTCCTGGGGCGGCTGGAGCGCCGACGGTGCCACACGGTCCCGGTGGTCCAGAACGGGCAGCTGGTGGGGCTGGTCACGGCCGACAATCTCGGCGAGCTGCTGATGATCCAAAAGGCGTTAGGCGCGGCGCAGGCCCACCGGCGGTGACGTGCGGGTTCCCCGCCCTTGTGGCCGCTGTCCCGCCCGGCTAGCATTCCGCCGCGCCTCGGCCGACCGAGCGCTGGCGATGGAGTTCGCCAGGAACCGCCCCCGGGGCTGATGACTCCTGCCCGAGCCGCCATCGGGGGACGTGCTGGGTGACGGCCAATCTGCTCAACGATCATCAGGGTCGCCGTCTGGCGACCCACCTGAGCCTCCTGCTCGACGACCTCGATGCCATCGCTCGGCTCCCCGAACTGGCGCCCGGGCGGCCGGGCGCCGACCGGCTCCGGGCCTCGCTGGCCGCGGTGCGGGCGGCGGTGGGCGATATCCGTTCGTCGCTCGCGCTCCCTGGGGACGTGCGGCCGAGCCTCAAGCGCCGCGTGGCTGCCGTGGCGGAAGTCTGGGCGGCCCGCGTCGAGGACCTGCGGGCCCGGCGCCTGAAGAGCTACGGCGACGTGCATCCCGACCTTCCCCGCGTCCTCGACCCGCTGCTCGATCGCCTGCTCCAGGCGCTCGAGGCTCTGGGCGCGGCCGCGAGCGAGCTGCCGGAGGACCGGCCGTGATCTCTTACATCGTCGTGGGTGGCGTGCTCGGCACCCTCGCCCGGTACGCGCTCCAGGGGTGGGTGCAGAAGAGCAGCGGCGTCGTGATGTTCCCGACCGGTACCCTGGCGGTCAACCTGCTCGGCTCGTTGGCGCTGGGGTTCCTGATCCGCTACGGCACCGGCTCCGCCGTGTTCTCCCCCGAGCTGCGCGCCGGGCTGACGATCGGGTTCTGCGGCGCCTTCACCACCATGAGCACGTTCAGTTACGAAAGCCTGCGGCTGCTCTGGGATGGCGAATACTGGTACGCCGGCCTGTACCTGGGCGGGACCGTTCTGGGGTGCCTGTTGGCCGTGCTGCTCGGCACCGCCCTGGCCAACCGCCTGCTCTAGGAGCGATCACCATGCCACACCGCTTCACGGGCGAACGCACGCTGATGCGCATCTTCATCGGGGAGAGCGACAAGTACCACGGCCGGCCGCTCTACGAAGCCCTGCTCCAGCGGTTCCGCCAGAAGGGGCTGGCCGGGGCCACGGTGTTGCGCGGAGTGGCCGGGTTCGGCGCCAGCAGCGTGGTCCACACTGACAAGATCCTGCGGCTATCGCTCGATCTCCCGATCATCATCGAGGTGGTCGAGACCGAGGAAACCATCCAGGCCCTCCTGCCCGACCTGGACGAGATGATGGGCGGCGGGCTGGTGACCCTGGAGCGCGCGCGCGTGATCTTGTACCGGCCGGGGCCGGGATCAGCCGGTTGACCTCCGGTTCTCGCCGAGCGGCGTCTCCAAGCACCCCGCCGCGCTCAGGAGCGCATCGCCCCCGGAGTCGTGAGTCTGGCCGCGAGGAGCCCGAGGACCACCATGGCCGCGAACTCGAGCGGGAGCTGCTTCACCGGCAAGCTCCCGGGCCAGGGTTGCTCGGCGTACCAGAGCAGGTACATCGGCGCCGGTCCCAGGAGCCACGCTATGGCGCCCAGGCGGAGCCCGCGGCGGGTGACCGACCCTTCCCGGCCCGCCAGCGCGGCCACCCAGACCAGCGCCGTCGCCACCATCAGGTGCGAAACGGGCAGGAAGAGCGCCTGCCACCCGGGCGATCCTTCCATCGGGCGGAGCAGGGTGCCGTAGTAGGGCCGGTAATCCCCGGCCAGGATGATCCCGTGGATCAGGATGCCGAATAGCTGTGCCACCACGAACACGGCCAGCGTGGCCAGCACCGCACGCGTGCGGGTCATGAGGGGCTCCGGTCGAAGGGTCACTTGGAGGAGAGGACGAACTCGTTGCCGTCGGGGTCCTTGAACGCCGCGGCCGTCCCCCACTCGAACCTGGTGGGCGGCATGGTGAACTCGACGCCCCGCGCGACCAGCTCGCGATGCGTCTTCTCGACGTCGTCCGCCGCGAACGTAACGTGGGACGGCGTCCCGACCCGGTCCCGGTGCGCGTCCGGGGTGAACAGCAGGATGCGGGTCTCGGCGCCCGGAATGCGCAGCTCCAACCACCGCTGCTGCCCGTCGTAGGGTTGGTCGGTGAGGACCGTGAAGCCGAGCTTTTCGGTGTAAAAGGTCAGGGCGCGGTCCTGATCGCTCACGGGGATGCTCACGAACTTGACGTACCTGATCACCGGCGCGCTCCGGAGGTTGGCCGGGTCCCAATCTTCGCGGGATCGGCGGGACGCACCAGTCCCCCCGCTGGCGCTATAGTTAAGGCTGCTATAGCATTGGTCGCGTGAGCGGCCTGTCGCTGGACCCGTACGTGGTGGACGTGCTGCTGCCGGACCTGGTGGGGCATGACCACCGCCCCTCGGCGTTCCTGGTGTACCTCTTCCTCGCCCGTCACGCCGAGCGGGGCGCGCCGGTGCGGGTGAGTCTGCGCGCCCTCGCCGAGGGCACCGGGCTCTCCAAACGCGGGGTGCAGAGCGCGCTGCGGGTGCTGGTCCGCCGGCGGTTGCTTCGCACCCGGCGGAGCGGCCCCACGGCCACCCCGGAATACCTGGTGCAACGGCCCTGGGCGGAGCGGCGGTGAGCGGG
Source organism: Gemmatimonadales bacterium (assembly GCA_035575475.1). Taxonomy (GTDB): domain Bacteria; phylum Gemmatimonadota; class Gemmatimonadetes; order Gemmatimonadales; family GWC2-71-9; genus DATLXT01. Next base: position 14,267 of record DATLXT010000093.1, read on the forward strand.
CTTCGCGGCCCTCGCGCCGGGGAAACGGCGGCCTCCACGAACCCGGCGCGACGGTGCATAATAGGCGGAGATTCGGGATGGGCACTGACCGACCACTTCCGGGAGGGGACATCCGTGAACACCAACACCTGGTCGCGCCGCGAATTTCTGGCCACCGGCGCGGCGGCGGCCGGCGGATCGCTGGCCGCGACGACTCTGGGGCCGCTGGTGAAGGCCGCGCGGGCCCAGGACCGCGTCCGGTTCGGCATCATCGGCGTGGGGATGCAGGGATCGTGGCTGCTGCGCGTGGCCATCGGGCTTCCCGGCGTCGAGTGTGGGGGCGCCTGCGATCTCTACGACGGCCGGCACACGCTGGCCCGCGAGATCGTGCGGCCCGACCTCCCGGTCACCCGTCGCTATCAGGACCTGCTCGCCGACAAAACCATCGACTGCATCATCGCCGCCGTCCCCGACCACTGGCACAAGCAGATCGTGGTGGACGCGGTGAACGCGGGCAAGGACATCTACTGCGAAAAGCCCATGTCGCACACCCCGGCGGACGGCGTCGCGATGGTCGAGGCCGCGCGGAAAACCGGGCGGATCGTGCAGGTGGGCTCGCAGCGGGTGAGCTCTCGCATCTGCGCCAAGGCCAAGGATCTGCTGGCGCAGGGGGCGATCGGCGACCTCATGCTGGTCGAAGGGTGGCTGGGCCGGAACGATCCCACGGGGGCGTGGCAGTATCCGCCGCCGCCCGATCTCTCCCCCCGCACGCTGGATTGGGACACCTGGCTCGGGCCCGCTCCCAAACGGCCGTTCGACCCCTACGTGTTCGCCCGCTGGCGTTGCTGGAAGGAATACGGCACGGGCGTCGCCGGCGACCTGCTGGTCCACTTGATCAGCGGCATGATGTTCATGCTGGGGATCAACGAGCCGCCGACCCAGGTGCTCTCGGTGGGCGGCATCCGGCGCTGGAAGGACGGGCGCAACATGCCCGATGTGCACGCCGCCCTCTTCTACTACCGCGACCTGCCGGTCTACATGCGGCTCAACCTGGGGACCGAGATGCCCGAGACCTACCGGTTCCAGGGTTCTCGAGGGATCCTCGAGGTGACCGAGAACGCACTGACCCACACCCCCCAGAGCGGCAGGGATACGGCCCCCAGCTACTACGCCAACAGCTTCCCCCGGGCTCTCAGGGAAGCGTACTTCGCGAAATGGCATCAGGAGAACGACCCCAAGCTCGCCCAGGAGCCGTTGACCGAGACGACCTCCTTTCAAGGCCCGGGCTACGACGACGTGCGGCCGCATCTCGCCGCCTTCTTCGACGCGGTGCGGACCCGGAAGCCGGTGGTCGAGGACGCGGTGTTCGGGCACCATGCGGCACTGGCGTGTCACATGGCCAACGAGTCCTACTTCCGGCGCGCGCCCGTGACCTGGGACGAGGCCACCAAAA
>DATLXT010000094.1:0-7054 GCA_035575475.1 Gemmatimonadales bacterium
TCCTGTTTGCTCCCCACGCTGTCGCGCCTCAGCGTCAGCAACGGCCCAGCAGACCGCCTTCGCCACTGGTGTTCTTCCCGATCTCTACGCATTCCACCGCTACACCGGGAATTCCATCTGCCTCTACCGCGCTCGAGCCCGCCAGTCTTACCAGACTTCCCGGAGTTGAGCCCCGGGATTTCACCGGCAACTTAGCGGGCCGCCTACGCGCCCTTTACGCCCAGTGATTCCGGACAACGCTCGCACCCTCCGTATTACCGCGGCTGCTGGCACGGAGTTAGCCGGTGCTTCCTTTGGAGGTACCGTCACCCAGGGTCCCCTGTTCGAGGCCCTGTATTCGTCCCCCCTGACAGTGGTTTACAACCCGAAGGCCGTCATCCCACACGCGGCGTCGCTGCGTCAGCCTTGCGGCCATTGCGCAATATTCCCCACTGCTGCCTCCCGTAGGAGTCTGGGCCGTGTCTCAGTCCCAATGTGGCTGGCCATCCTCTCAGACCAGCTACCCGTCGTCGCCTTGGTGGGCCGTTACCCCGCCAACAAGCTGATAGGCCGCGAGACCCTCCACCGGCGCAACCTTGCGGCTGCTTTCCTCGTCCGGAGATGCCCCCGAACGAACGTATGCGGTATTACCCGGCCGTTAGGCCGGCTATCCCCCACCTGTGGGCAGGTTCCTCACGTGTTACGCACCCGTCTGCCACTGAACGGAGAGTTGCCCCTCCGTCCCGTACGACTTGCATGTGTTAGGCACGCCGCCAGCGTTCGTCCTGAGCCAGGATCAAACTCTCCAATGAAAGAGAATTCGAGCTGCTCACCCGAACGACTGATGACTTCCGTCGTCCGAATCACACCGAGAGTCAAACCCCTCGCGCCGCGCGTCTCGTCACGCGACGCTCGATCGGGGTCCGCACTCCTCACACGCGACCTTCAGTTCTCAAAGAGCGGCCGCGATCGCTACCACGCTTCGCGGCAAGCATCAAAAGTTACCCCCTGCCCCGAACCCGGGTCAAGGGGGCCCCGGAATTCGACTTACCCCCGGGGCGGGGGGATGCGCCCGGGAGGATTCGAACCTCCGACCAACGGCTTAGAAGGCCGCTGCTCTGTCCACCTGAGCTACGGGCGCTCTCGCATTAACGGGGAATGCGGACGGCCGAATCCGGGCCGGAGGCAGACCTTCATTCCCCATTCCCCATTCCCCATTCCCCATTCAGGAATCGGGGCGCCGGGATTTGAACCCGGGACCTTCTGGTCCCAAACCAGACGCGCTACCGGGCTGCGCTACGCCCCGCGAAGCGTCGCAACTTACACCTCCGCCCGCCGCCGCAACAGCACCTCGATCAGCGCCCGGAAGGCCCGGCCCCGGTGCGAGACCCGGTGCTTGGCGGCCGGCGCCGCCTCGCCGAAGCTCATCCCCAGATCGGTCGAAAAGAACAGCGGATCGTAGCCGAACCCCCCGCTTCCCCGGGGCTCCCACAGGATCCGCCCCTCGCAGGTGGCCTCGACCAGCTCGGGCGCCGCCGTGGGCGTGTGCAGGTAGGCCACCACGCACCGATACCGGGCCGTCCGGCGCTCGTCGGGAACCCCGGCCAGCTTCTCGAGCAGGAGCGCGTTGTTGGCTCGATCGACGTCCTCCCCGGCCCCCCCGGCCCCGCCGGCCCCCTCGGGCCTGCGGCCCGCGAGCTCGGCGAAGTGGGCCGAGTAGACGCCGGGCGCCCCGCCCAGCGCGTCCACCTCGAGCCCGGAGTCGTCGGCGCAGGTGGGGAGGCCGCTGCGCTCGGCGAAGTAGCGGGCTTTGGCCACGGCGTTGGCCGCGTAGGTCGCGGCGCGCTCCAGCTCCGCCTCTTCCGGCAACCGGGCCAGGGCCAGGTCGGCGGGAAACACCAGGTCGAAGGGCAAGCCGTGGAACAGCTCCCGGATTTCGCTCGCCTTGCCGGGGTTGCGGGTGGCGACCAGCAGCTTCATCCGGCGGAGCCGCGCACCCGGCGCACCAGCTCGCTCGAGGATTGGCCCTCGACCAGCGGCACGCGCACCACCCGGCCGCCCCAGCTTTCCACCTCGCTGGCCCCGACGATGGCGGCCTTCTCGTAGTCGGCGCCCTTCACCAGCACGTCGGGGCGCAGGCGCCGGATGAGTTCCAGCGGCGTGTCCTCGTCGAACAGCACCACGCAGTCCACGCAGGCCAGCGCCGCCACCAGCCGGGCGCGGTCCTGCTCGGGCACCACCGGCCGGCCGGGGCCCTTGGCCAGCCGGCGGGCGGAGGCGTCGGTGTTGACGCCCACGACCAGCGCGTCCCCCTCGGCCCGCGCCGCCTCGAGCAGGGCCACGTGCCCCGGGTGCAGGAGATCGAACACCCCGTTGGTGAACACCAGCACCCCCCGCTGGCCGGCGCGCCAGCGGACGGCCTCGGCGAGCGAGCGAATCCGGCCGGCTGTGTTCATGCGCGGCTCGGTCAGAGGGGCTGGGTCGCCCGGGGTCGGAAATGAAAGGTGCGCCGGAACAGGGGGAGATTCACCGACTGGCTGTAGCTCGCCTCGATCCGGATCTCGCGGGGCGACGCCGTTCGCACGATGGCGATGCGCTGGGCCTCGGCCGGGAGGCCGAGGTCCTGCGCCTTGGCTTGCAGCCGGCGCCGGATGGTCTCGTTGTCCAGGGCCGCCGCCAGCCGGGCCTGGGTCTTCATCTCGTCCACGTACTGGTAGTAGCGGAACCACAGCTCCCCGATGTTGACCCCGTAGTAGAGCAACGCCACGAAGACCAGGAGGGAGATCAGGCATCCGGTCGAGCTGGCGCCCCGGGCGCGTGACCTCACCACTGCGACTGCGCTCCATCCACGATGTCGGTCACCAGCTTCTGGAGCGCGATCTTCCTGCCTTCGGCCTCCTGCGGCGGGCGGTATTCGCCCACCACCGTGAGGCCCCGCTTGGCCCAGAGGGTTTTCCCCTCGCGCTGGTCGATGATCTCGACGTCCACCGTCAGCTGCACCTGCCGCTGGGTGACCTCGACCTGCCGTTCGCCGGGCCGCAGGGTGAGCGGCACGTCGGGGTCGTAGCGGACCACCCGGCCGCGCACCACGGCGTCGGCGGTACTCTCGCCGGCGAGGCGGAGGCCCAGCCGGTCTTCCAGAGCTTCCCGCACGGCGCCGCTGACCTCCTGCGTGAGCGACGGTTCCGGTGTGAGGTTGTCGAAGGGGAGGATCGCGACGGTTTTGATGTGCGGGGCGAACCCGCCCCCCGCGAAGCCGTAGACGCACGCCCCGAGGAGGAGCGCGCCGCCGGGGCTGGCGAGCTTAGCGACGGTTGCGCCAGAGCGCCGGCGGGAGCACGGCGGTCGAGTCCCGCGCGACCACCGCGAACTCGATCCGGGCCGGCCCCATCGGAAAATCGATGCGGCTGGTCCGCGGGCGGCTCCCGTCATACTCGGTGCGGCTCCTCGCGACCACGCGGCCGCCGCGGCGCCATTCGGCTTCCAGCACCCGTTCGGTCGCGATTGAGAGCGCATAGTCGAGGGTGTCGCCCCCCTGCACGAAGCGCCAGTAGCGGACGCCCGGGCGTCCGTCCGGCGTGCCGCCGGTGAACACCTCCCCGCCACCGTCGGGCGGTCGCACGGTGCCCAGCGCCGCCCAGAGCAGCGGGATCGCGGGGACCAGCCGCTCGAACTCGGCGGCCGGCTCGGCCCACAGCACCGAGTCGCCCACCACCACGCCGGCGCCGGCGCCCAAACCGAGGGGGCCGGCGTAATCCAGCCGCAGGGAATCGGGCGGGGCCAGCCGCACCGTGCCACGCCCGCTCCAGCGCACCCGCTCGTCCTGGTAGCGCCACCGGAACCGCATCGCCCCGGCGGGCGGCGGCAGGATTCGGCGCACCCAGCTCACCGCACTGTCGCGCGAAACCGGCGCGAGCGCCGTCGGGATCACCGGCGCGAGTCGCGGGCGGCACGCCGCGGCCGCGATTCCGGCGGCAATGTACAGCCCCAGCGGACGGCGAATCAATAGTTGAAACCGAAGAAGAAGTCCACAAACCGCGCGCCCCGGGCGCGGCGCGGCAGACTGTAGCGGCGCAGGTCGCCGGAGTGGAACCGATACCCCAGGTCGAGCCGCAGGACCAGCGGGGGACCGACCGGCATGCGGAGCCCGAGCCCGGTGCTCCCCAGCGTCCCCCGGTCGCGGGTCTCGGGGGTCCACGCCCGCCCCGCATCCAGAAACAGGGCCCCCTGCATCCCCGGGAACCGCAGCGTCCCGAACGGGAACCCGACCGACAGAAAGTTGGTGATCGGAAACCGCCATTCGGTGTTGAGCATCCAGGCGGTCGTGCCCGCGACGTAGCCGAACGGCGGATAGCCGCGCAGGCCCCAGGACCCGCCGATGTTGAGCCGGCGGGGGCGCTCGCCGCCCGCGTGGTAGGCCAGCGCCCGCACGGCCACGGCGCTGCGCAGCGAGGTGCGGAAATACTTGCGCAGGTCGGCGGCCGCGACGTAGCTGTCGAACCGGCCGTGGCTGATGTCGTTGACCAGACCCCCGGTGAGGTGGTAGCGCTCGCCGTCGATCGGGCCGGTGGGGAGCCAGAGCGCGTTGTCCTTCACGTAGCTCAGGTAGTTCGACGCCAGCCAGGCCTCCCGGCGCGGTTCGTCCACCCCCGGGGCCAGGAAGTCGAAGCGGTCCGAGCGCTCGAGGCGGTACTCGCCCTCGATGCGCTTGAAGCGGCTGAGCGGATAGCGGACCTGGGCGAAGACTCCGTAGGCCGTCTCCTCGAACAGGGTGCTGAAGTCGCCCTCGTAGAAGAAGCCGCGCTGGCGGAACGCCCCCACCCCCCAATTCAAGCGGCGGGCCTGGTTCAGGTAGAACACCGTGCCGTTGAAGTTGTCCAGCAGGTTCCCGAGGCCGGCCCCCTGGAACGACGACACCCCCACGAAGAGCAGGTGATCGCCGAGCATGTCGCTGAACACGAACACCGCTCCCTGCGCCGACCCGATCCCGGGCGCCACCAGCGCGTCGCCGGCGGCGAAGTCCAGCGTGAACCGGCGCTCGTAGGGCGCCGCGTCCGCCCGGGCGTAGGGCGAGCGGGCCAGCTCGGGCCAGGTCCACTCGGCCGGCAGCCGCTCGGGGGCGAGCGCGATGGCGTCCGCCCCGCCGCCGGCCGCGGGGCGGGCGAAGTACACGTTGAAGCGCAGATCGGCGAAGCTCCCGAAGAGCAGCCCCTCCTCGCCCTCGACCCACTGCGGGTCGAACGCGCCGTTGAGCACGCCGGTCTCCCGGCGGCCGGCGCCGGTGGAGTCGATCGAGTAAATCTGAAACGTCCCGTCGCGGTCGCTCGAGAAGTAGATGCGGCCGGCCTCGGACCAGCGCGGGGCGTCATCGCGCCAGTCCCCGTAGGTCAGGTAGCGGATCTCGCCGGTCGCGAGGTTCAGGGCGAAGAGATTCCGGGCGCCCCCGGGCCCGAAGGCCGTCCGGTCGGAGGAGAACACCACGGTCCCGCCGTCGGGACTGACGGTGGGATCGCGGTCCTCGTACCGATCCGCGGTGAGGCGCTCGAGCCGGCCGTCGGCCAGCCACAGGCGGTAGAGATCCGAATACCCCGAGACCGAGAGGCCGCTGAACACGACGCTGCGCGCGTCGGGAGCCCAGGCGGGCGAGAGAATCGAGACGATCGCGCGAAACTGGTAGCGGCCGACCACCCGGTGGCGCGCCAGATCCCAGAAGAAGATCGCGTCCCGGTCGAAGAAGCGGCTGCTGAAGACCGCGACCCCCGCGGGGCTCACGTCCAGCCGCGAGTCGAAGACGTGAAACGACTCGAACTCCTCGCTGCGCTCTCCCCGCACCACGGTCCGCGCGCTGCCGCCGGCGAGCGGCAGCGCGTAGATGTTGGTGTAGCCGGCCGAAGGCGACAGGTAGAGCACGCCGACGGCCGAGTCCTCCGGGAGCCGGTAGGCGGCCGGCTTGACGGCCAGCTCCGCCAGCAGCCGACCCACGAGCGTGACCGGCCGGGCCTCGGCCACCGCCGGGTAGTACCGGCGCCGCATCCAGTGCCGCCACTCCTCCGACAGGCGCTGGAGGGTGACGCCGTAGACGCCCTCCACCGCCTCCGCGAACGACGGGTATTTCCACAGGTCGCGGTACAGCTCGACGATCCGCCACTCCCCGTAGGTCTCGGCGAGGTAGCGGAGCACGCTCCCGCCCACGGGATAGATCAGTCCGCCGACGGCCGAACCGAGCTGGTCCAGCTCGGGGAGCCGGCCGTTCACCGTCATGTCCCGCAGGATCATCTCGTCGCGGGTGTCCTCGCCCCAGGAGAAGAACTCGGCGAGGCCCTCGGTCCACCACAGGGGCAGGGACGCCTGCCGCTGGCGGGGATAGCGCGCCGACAGCTCCGCCAGGAGGCTCAGCTGGAACACATGCACCAGTTCGTGACGGAGGGTATGGCGGAACTCCGCATAGCTCCCGGTGAACGGCAGGGCCACACGCCGCTTGAGAAACTCGGTCACGCCCAACAACCCTTCGGGCGGCACGAAGGGCAGGATGTTGGTCTGCTCGAAGTCGGTGTGCGAGGCGTAAATGATGAGCGGGATCCGGCGCGTCACCGCATGGGTGAAGCGGCGCTCCAGAACCTCGTAGCTCTCCTCCGCGTAGGCGAGCGCGAGGCGACCGAGCTCCTCGGCTTCGGGGTAGTAATACAGGTCCACGTGCTCCCCGCGCAGCACCCGCCAATCGAATCCCCGGTACTGGATCTTGTTCTGGCCGAAGTACCCGAATTGCGCGGAAGCGGCGACAGGCACGGAGGAGAGAACGAGCCAGGCGATCCCGGCCGCCCGCATCCGGCGGGCTGAAGCGCGCGCTGGGCGGGACGCCGCCCTCCAGGGCGTCACCGGTGAATGCTCCGAATCCGGTCGCCCTGGGCGATCTGCCGGAGTACCGGCGCGCCGGAGATCACCTCGCCGAACACCGTGTAGGTGCCGTCCAGGTGCGGCTGGGCCGTGTGGGTGATGAAAAACTGGCTGCCGCCCGTGTCGGGACCCGAGAGGGCCATGCCCATGGTACCCGTCTCGTACCGGACGGGATTCACCT
>DATLXT010000095.1:0-12349 GCA_035575475.1 Gemmatimonadales bacterium
CGTCCGGCGCGGGGGCCCGCCCTGGCTCCCCGCGCCCGCCTGGACCGGGGAAGGCGCATGGGTGCGGGATCTCGAACCCGCCGCCCTGCCTCAGACTCGAAATCCCGCCAGAGGATGGATCGTCACGGCCAACAATCGCCAGACCGGGGCGGGCTACCCGCACTTCCTGTCACGGCATTACGATCTGGCATACCGGGCCGCGCGGATCGCGGAATTGGTCCAGGCCGACTCGCCAGCCACCGTGGCGTCAACATCGCGACACCAGATGGACATCCGGGACGGATTCGCCAGGCGCCACCGCGCCTTGGCGGCGCGCGCTGCCCAAGCCCTGGGGCGCGCCGACCTCGCCGACCGGCTCCGGGCCTGGCCCGGCGACATGCGCGTGGACGCGGTCGAGCCGGCCGTCTTCTGGAGCTGGTACCGCGAGCTGGAGCGGCTGATCTACGAAGATCAGTCGCCCTACTATCGGCCGGCGTGGGCACTGGACCGGTGGATGGCAGGGGAGGAGGGCGGGGGCGCGGGCAGCGGAGACCCCTGGATTGACGACGTGCGCACCCCGGAGCGGGAAACGCTCGACAGCCTGGCCCGGAGGGCCATGACCGCGGTGATCGGAGCTCGGGCCCCGGGCCCATGGGGCCGCCTGCACCGAATCGTCATGAACCACCCCCTGGCCGGCGTTCCCGTGTTGGGCCGATGGCTCGGCTTCCGCGTCGGTCCGCTGGAGGCCCCGGGAAGCAACTACACGGTCAATAACGCCAGGTCACCGGCTGAGGGGCCGCCGTTTACCAGCGAGTGGGGACCGTCGCTGCGGCATGTCGTGGACTTCGGCAACGTGGACGGGGCGGGGGGATTCATCCTTCCTACCGGCCAATCGGGGCATCCGCTGTCCCGGCACTACCGCAACCAGACCGAGAGGTGGCGGCGGGGGGAGCTCTGGATCATCCCGGTGGACGTCGGAAGGGTCCGGACGGTGGATACCTTGCTTCTGGTGCGGGGCGGGGCGATGTCCCAGCGGGGAAGTCCCCCAGGCGCTCGCCGGCTCATGGGGACCAAAAAAACCCCCCAGGGTTTCCCCTGGGGGGCGTCGCTTGCCCGACATCGTGCGCCCTAGAACCCGATGCGGAACAAGCGACTGCGGTTCCGGGGCGCAGCCACAAAAAAAAGGCCCCGGGCTCTCTCTTAAGGGAGCCGGGCCGCTGGGTCGCGACCTCTGGCAGCCGGGCTGTCTCGCCCCTAGCGCGAGACCCCTGGGCTTTGCGCCCCGTCGTCGCCGACGGTTTGCCCTTAACAGAGATGCTCTCGAGCGTGCTAGTAGCAAGAATGATGCCCGATGTGTAAGTAGCGTCACAACATAGGAGTAGCCGTGGACGCCATGCCCACCATGTGTTGCGAAATGCTATTATCGTTGCGTTCTGCAATATGACGATGCAGGTATTGGTTGCTCCGGCTGCCTTTAAGGAGACTCTCTCCCCCCGAGCGGTCACTGACGCGATGGTGGCCGGGGTGCGCCAGGCGATGCCCGACGCCCGCATCCTGGCCTGTCCCGTGGCGGACGGGGGCGACGGCTTGCTCGAGGTGGTGCTGGGCCCCGAGGCGTTGCGGGAGGCGGTGCAGGTAACGGGTCCCCGGGGTGACCCGGTGGTGGCTGAACTGGGATGGATCGACCCGGTCACGGCGATCTTCGAGAGCCGTACCGCTTGCGGCTTGGCGCTGGTTCCTCCCGGCTCGCGCGACCCCTTGCGCACCACCACTCGGGGCGTAGGGGAGCTCGTGTGGGAAGCGATCGAGCGCGGTGCTGAGACCGTGATCGTGGGGCTCGGGGGTTCGGCCACGGTGGACGCCGGCACGGGGGCCGCCCGGGCGTTGGGGTGGGAGTTCTACGACCCTCGGGGGGCTCCGCTCCCCGAAGGTGGCGGGGCGCTGGCCGATCTCGGGCGGATGGAGGGCGGCTGGGCGCTGGCGGCCCGGATCGTGGCCCTCACCGACGTGGCGAATCCCCTGGTCGGCCCAACCGGGGCGGCGCCTGAGTTCGGGCCCCAGAAGGGTGCCAGCGCGGCGGGGGTCGAGCGCTTGTCCGCCGGCCTCCAGCGCGTAGCCGAGCTCTTCGCCCTGCACGGGCGTCGCGAGTTGGCGACCGCCGCGGGCGGCGGGGCGGCGGGCGGCCTGGGCGCGGGGCTGGCGTTCTTCGCGGGGGCCCGGCTCGTGCCCGGGGCCGAGTGGGTGCTGGAGCGGGTGGGGTTCGATGCCGCTCTGGCCATGGCCGATCTGGTGATGACCGGCGAGGGCCGGTTCGATCGGACCTCGTTTGCGGGCAAGGCCCCGGGCGAGGTGGTGCGCCGGGCCCAGCAGGCCCGGAAGCGGGTGGCGGTCGTGTGCGGTGCCTCGAGCGAGCTCGTGGGGGTGCCGGTGGCCTCGGCTGAGGGGCGGCTGTTGCGGCCCGATGACATCACGGCGCTGGCCGAGCGCGCCACCCGCGAAGCGTTCGGGTTGCCCCTGCCCTGAGGCGCCTCTATCTTCCCGCGCTCTATGTCTCCCGCCGACAACCTGATGGACAAGCTGGTGTCGCTCTGCAAGCGGCGCGGCTTCGTGTTCCAGTCGTCGGAGATCTACGGCGGGTTGGGGTCGGTCTGGGATTACGGGCCGCTGGGCGTCGAACTGAAGAAGAACGTCAAGGAACGCTGGTGGCGCGCCCTGGTGCAGGAGCGGGAGGACATCGAGGGTCTCGACGCCGCTATCCTCATGCACCCGCGGGTCTGGGAGGCGTCGGGCCACGTGGCCGGCTTCACCGATCCGCTGGTGGACTGCAAGCAGTGCAAGAATCGCTTCCGGGCCGATGATCCCCGTCTCAAGGGCGTCCCCGGCGAGCCCAGCGGCCAGTGCCCGGTGTGCGGGAAGAAAGGCACCCTCACCGCGCCCCGGCTCTTCAACCTGATGTTCAAGACGTTCATAGGGCCGGTGGAAGACGCCGCGGCCGTGGTCTATCTGCGTCCCGAGACCGCTCAGGGCATCTACGTCAACTACCTGAACGTCTTGCAGGCCTCGCGCCAGAAGGTTCCCTTCGGCATCGCGCAGATCGGCAAGGCGTTCCGCAACGAGATCACGCCCGGGAACTTCATCTTCCGCACGCGCGAGTTCGAGCAGATGGAGATGCAGTTCTTCGTCAAGCCCGGCACGGACGGCGAGTGGTTCGAGTTCTGGCGGCACGAGCGCATGAAATGGCTGGTGGAGCAGCTCGGCATTCGCGCCGAGAAGCTCCGCTTTCACCGGCATACCAAGGAGGAGCTGGCGCATTACGCCAAGGACGCCTACGACATCCAGTACGAGTTCCCGTTCGGATGGCAGGAGTTCGAAGGGATTCACAACCGCACCGACTTCGACCTGACCCGGCACCAGGAGTATTCGGGGAAAAAGCTCGACTATCTGGATCCCGTGACCCACGAGCGCTTCGTCCCCTACGTCATCGAGACCTCGGCCGGGGTGGATCGAACCGCCCTGGTGGTCCTGGTCGATGCCTATCACGAGGACGAAATCGAGGGAGAGAAACGGGTCGTGCTGCGCCTGAATCCCGGCCTGGCGCCGATCAAGGCGGCCGTGTTTCCGCTGGTCAACAAGGACGGGATGCCCGAGCTGGCCCGCCGCATCTACGACGGCCTGCGACCTCACTTCCACGTGTTCTACGACGATGGAGGATCGATCGGGCGCCGCTACCGCCGCCAGGACGAAGCCGGAACGCCCTTCGGGATCACGGTGGACGGCCAGTCCACCCAGGATCACACCGTGACCGTCCGCGACCGGGATACCCTGGCGCAGGAGCGAGTGGCCGCCGATCGGCTGGTGGAGTACCTGAAGGCGAAGCTTGCGACTTGACGATTTTCGCGCCCTGGTGGACCGCCTCGCGCGGGAGGTCCCCCCGCCATACCGACAGGGCATCGTGGCCGTCGAGGTCAGCCCCAAGACCGTCCCCCATCCGGTGCGGGCGGACGTCTACACCCTGGGCGAGTGCATTCCGCTGGAATGGAGCGGGGACGGCAGCGATCTCCAGTCGCGCATCGTGCTCTATCATGGATCGTTCCAGGCCCTGGCCCGGCTGGGTCCCTTCGACTGGCGGGAGGAGGCCTGGGACACGCTGACCCACGAGCTTCGGCATCACCTGGAGTGGCGGGCCCGGGTGGAAGCGCTGGAGCGCTACGACTGGGCGGCGGAGCAGAACTTCGCCCGACGCGAGGGCGAACCGTTCGATCCGGCCTTTTACCGCTCGGGCGAGCAGGTCGCCCCCGGCATCTACAAGGTGGACGATGACGTGTTCATCGAGCGCGAAGCGGGAAAGGGGGAGGGCGATACGGCCGACCTCGTCTGGCACGGACGGCGCTATCGCGCGCCGGTTCCCGAGGGGGTGAAGCCACCGGCGTTCCTCGTGCTCGAAGGCCTCGACGAACCCCCACCCGGACAAGCGATTCTGGTGCTGAGGCCCCGGCTGTCGGTGTGGGATCTGTTCCGCCGGCCGGCGCCGGTGACCGAAACGGTCAGCGTGACGCCCAGCGATGGGTAAGCGGGTCCTCCTGCTCACGCGGGATCTGTTCTTTCGCTCCAAACTCGCCGCCGTGGTCCGGCAGGCGGGCGCGGAGGTGGTGTCGGCGGAGGCACCGGGCGACCTGGCCGTGATCGAGTTGGGCGGGGCCGATACCGAGGCCCGCCTGCGGAGCCTCCGAGAGCGCGGGATTCCGGTGCTCGCGTTCGGATCGCATGCCCGGCCCCAAGAGCTCCGGGCCGCCCGAAGCGCGGGGGCCGTCGCGGTACCCAACTCGCTGGTCGAGGCCCGCCTGCGAGACCTGCTGGAAAAGACCGAGGGGCGCGACCCCCTGCGCCCCTGAGTCCTCCCACCGGCTCTCCCGCCCGGCGTCAGGACCGCGTGACCTGGACCTGAATCTGGCGGGGCCGGGCTTTCTCGGCCTTGGGCAAGGTGACGGTGAGCACGCCGTGCTCGTAGGTCGCCTTGATGTTGTTGGCGTCCACGGTCGCAGGCAGCGTGAAGGTGCGCTCGAAGCGCCCGTACGCCCGCTCCCAGCGATGCACCCGCTCGGTCCGCTCCTCGGCCGTCTGCCGCTTGGTGCCCGAGATGGTGAGGACGTTCCCCTCGACCGCGATCTTCACGTCCTCGGGCCGGACCCCCGGCACCTCGGCCATGATGCGAATGGCGTGGTCCTCCTCCACGATATCCACCGGCGGCACCCACTCGGCGGCGGCGCTCTCCGGGTACTCCCAGTCCAGAGCACCCAGTACATCGTTGAACAGCCGGTTGATCCGGCGCTCCAGCTTCGAGACCTCCGTAGCCGGATCCCTCGACAGGCTGCGGTTCGTCAGAAACATGGCCTACCCTCCGTGAGCTGGGGTTTTCATGCGGCTCCTCAGGGACTGCAACCTCCGGGGAGCGGCAACGCAACGCTCATGCCGGGCTGGCCCCTCCCGTTCCTTGCCCCTGTGACGCAACCCGCCGCCGTTCGTGACGGCAAGACTGTCAGATTGACAATCGCCCCGAGAGGTAAGGGAAAAAGACGGGGGGCACAAACGGCAAAGGCCCCCGGAACCCGGGGGCCCCTGCTTCGGCTCGCGAATCAGGACTTCAGCTGCCGCGAGGTCGGCGCGACCTCGACCTGAATCTGCCGAGGCCGGGCCTGCTCGACCTTGGGCAGAGTGATGGTCAGAATGCCCAGGTCGTAGGTCGCCTTGATGTTGTTGGCGTCCACGGTCGCGGGCAGCGTGAAGGTGCGCTCGAACGAGCCGTAGGTCCGCTCATAGCGATGGACCCGCTCGGTCCGCTCCTCCGCCACCTGCTGCTTGACGCCGTGGATCGTGAGGACGTTGCCTTCCAGCGAGATCTTCACGTCCTCGGGCCGAACGCCGGGGATCTCCGCCATAATCCGGATGCAGTCGGCCTCTTCGAAGACGTCCACCGGCGGCACCCAAGCGGCGGCGGCGCTGTCACGGAGCTGCCAGTCCAGGCTGCTCAGCGCCTCGTTGAACAGCCGGTTGAACCGGTTCGTGAGCGCGAAGAAGTCCGTGACCGGATCCCTCGTCAGGCTGCGAGTGGTCAAGAACATGCCCATCACCTCCTATACACGGATTCGATCAGCGAGTCGAGGCTCCTGCGAGCCTCGCCCCGCCGCGCCACGCAACCGACATGCCAAGCCGCTCTTGCCGATCTGACAAGCCGCCGTGCCGGCCCCGGCAGGCCGGTCGCCAGTTTGGCAAACCAGGGTGTTATCTTCTTCGCCATGATCCACCTGGCTACGGTCGCGTTATCCCCCGAGGAGGTGCTCGAGCGGGCGAAGGCCTTCTTCGCCGAGCGGGTGCCCCACATGGCGGCTTTCGTCGAAAAGGAGGGCCCCACGTTCGTGGTGCTGCGGGGCCAGGGGGGCGAGGAGGTGGCGATCAGCGCCACTCCCATGGAAGGGGGGGCGGGTACCCGGGTGCGCGCCTCCACCCTGTTCTTTGACCAGGCCCTGGACCGGTTCCTCTCGACTCTGCCCCTCGCCTCCGAGGTGGAGGTGAGATGACGGCCGCGGCGGCGACCTTCCCGGTGCGCGTCATGGTGGCCGACGTCTGGGACCAGGTGACGCTCGCGGTGGGGCCGGACACGACGGCGGCCGACCTCAAGCGGCAGGCGCTGGAGCGCGCGCTGGGCCGGGCGCCGGCCGACGAGTACCTGCTCAAGTTCCGGGGCGCCGAGGTACGGGACGAGGGGCTGACGCTGGGCGCCCTGGGGGCCGGGCCGGGCGCGCCGTTCATCGTGTTGCCCCGGCGCCGGCGGCCGGTGCGGTGATTCGCCCGCGGCGGGCGCTCACCACGGTCGCCGTCGGGTTCTTGCTGCTCGATGCGGTGCTGCTCCTGTATGCCGGGCTGCTGACGGGGCGGGTCTCGCTGATCGCGGGTGCCGCCGTCTGCGGTGCGGCGGCCGTGGGTGTGGTGATCGCCTGGCGCCGGTATCGCCGGACGCTCGCGGAGCTGGACCGGGCGCGCCGCGAGATGCGGGCCGAGATCGAATCGATACGCCAGCTGTTACACACCCACCACCTGAACAACTAGAGGCGTGGTGGGTGGTAGCTGGTCCGTGAGGGTATGCCCCTGCGGCCCGGACTCTGACCGGACCTACCACTTGCCGCGCAGCACGCTGGTGGCCTGGTGACGACCACGGTCGTCTGGCATCCCGCCTGCCGCCGGCATTCCGCCGGCCCGGGGCATCCCGAGCGGCCCGAGCGGATTCTCGCGGTACTGGAGGCGCTGCGGGCGCCGGAGCTGGTCCCGGTGGTGACGTGGGTGGAGGCCGCCCCGGCGTCGAGAGAGGCGCTCGAGCGGGTTCATCCCGGGCCGTATCTCGACGCGTTGGAGCAGCTGGCGGCCCGCGGGGGCGGGGTGCTCGACCCCGATACCGTCATGGGCCCTGGGAGCTGGGAGGCGGCGGTGGCATCGGCGGGGGTGGCGCTGGAGGCCGTGGACCGGGCGCTCGGGGCGGGGGCGGGGACGGCGTTCGGGGCCACCCGTCCGCCGGGCCATCACGCCCTGGCCACGCGCGCCATGGGGTTTTGCTTCCTCAATAACGTGGTGCTGGCGGCACGTCATGCCCAGCGGCGGGGCGCCGGGCGGGTGCTGATCGTGGATTGGGACGTGCATCACGGAAACGGGACGCAGGCGCTGGTGGAGCGCGATCCCTCGATCCGCTTCGTTTCCCTGCACCAGTATCCCTGGTATCCGGGGACGGGCGCCGCCGAGGAGCGCGGAGTGGGGAATGTCTTCAACGTTCCCCGGCCGCCCGGCCTGCCGCGCGAGGTTTATGTGCGGGACCTCCTCGGGGCGGTGGACGCGGCCCTGGCCGGCTGGCGCCCCGACCTCCTGCTGGTATCGGCCGGCTTCGATTCCCTGGCGGGCGATCCGCTGGGCGGGTTCACGCTCGAGCCCGAGGACGTGGCGCACTGGACGGCGGCGCTGCGGGAGCGCGTGGCCCCCGCGCCCGTGGTGGGCGTACTGGAGGGCGGGTATCGGCTGGACCGGCTGGCGGCGGGAGTGCGGGCGCATGTCGCCGCGTTGGCCTGACGGGCGCTCCCTCCTGCGGTTCACCGCGAGAGCCACTATACTAGAAGTGTGACGGTCACCGCGGTTCAGCCTCAGGCCTCGAAGCACTGGCCCGCCAGCATCTATCGCCGGCCGGACGGCACGCTCGAGCAGGATCTCTCGCCCGCCCGCATCCGGGAAATCGTCCAGGCGGGCGAGGGCGAGCTGTGGGTGGACATCGACAGCACCAACATGCACCAGCACGCCCTGCTCGAGAAGGTGTTCCAGTTCCACCCCCTGGCGATCGAGGACACGCTGTCGCCGGAGACCCGCGTCAAGCAGGAGGAATACGACCGCTATGTGTTCGTGGTGATGGCGGGGGTGCAGTTCGACCAGGGCACGCCCGACCCCTTCGACCTCACGACCAGCAATCTCTACTTCTTCCTGGGCGGGAACTATCTGGTCACGGTTCACGCCTGCCCGTCGGCGAGTTGCAACGCCGTGCGCGACCGGTTGATGCGGAACCCGGACTTGCTGGCCCGGGGCGCCGAGATGACGATGCACAACATCATCGATCAGTCGGTGGACGCGTATTTCCCGCTGATCGAGCAGCTGCACGATCTGGTGAACGCCCTGGAGGAACGGCTGTTCGACGAGTTCGACGAGAGTCTGATCCACGAGATCTTCAGGGCCAAGCGCGCCATCTTCACGATTCGCCGTCACGTCGGCCCCCTGCGGGAGGTCCTCAACACCCTGACCAACCGCCCCTGCGCGCACATCCGGGCCGAGACCCAGCTCTACTATCGCGACGTGTACGACCACACCATCCGCATCGTGGAGTCGCTCGACACCACGCGCGAGTTGCTCGCCGGGGTGCTGGAAACCTACCTGTCGCAGGCGTCGAACCGGATGAACAAAGTGATGAAACAGCTGTCGGTCGTGGCGACCATCGCCCTGCCGCTGATCGTCGTGGCCGGCATCTATGGCATGAATTTCCAGCACCTGCCCCTGACCGATCATCCCTGGGGCTTCTACTGGGCGCTGGGCAGCATGATCGCCGTCTCGGCCGCCTTGGTCTGGTGGCTGCGCCGGAACCGATGGCTCTGACCCTCAGCGCCGAACCCTTCACCCTCACAACCCGGCATCCGTTCATCATCGCCCGCGGCGGGCAGAGCGAATACCGCGTGGTGTGGGTGCGGCTGCGGGACGGCGACGGCGCCGAGGGGTGGGGCGAGGCCGACCCCTCCACCTACTATGGCGAGACGGCGGACACGGTGCTCCAGGCGCTGGAACGCCTGCGGCCGTACCTGCCCGACGACCCCTTCGACCTCGAGGGCGCCGAGGCCCGGTTTGCCGAGGCCGTGCCGGGCAACGGCGCGGCCCGCGCCGCCCTGTCGGCCGCCCTCCACGACCTGGTGGGCAAGCGGTTGGGCATCCCCCTCCACCGGCTTTGGGGCCTCGACCCCCGCCGCGCCCCGGTCTCCTCCTTCACCATCGGCCTGGACACGCCGGAGCGGATGCGAGCCAAGGTGGCGGAGGCCGCGCCCTACCCCGTCCTCAAGATCAAGCTGGGCACCGAGCGGGACGAGGAGATTCTCCGGACGGTTCGCGACGCGACCGACAAACCGATCCGAGTGGATGCCAACGCGGGGTGGACCCGCGAACGGGCCCGGGCCATGCTCCCCGTTTTGAAGGAGTTCGGCGTGGAGTTTCTGGAACAACCGCTGCCGCCGGACGATATCGAGGGGCTGGCGGGGCTGCGACGCGCCGGGGTGCTCCCGATCGTCGTGGACGAGAGTTGCGTCGTGGCATCCGACATTCCGCGGCTCGCCGGGGCGGTGGACGGGATCAACATCAAGCTCGCCAAGTGCGGCTCGCTGCGCGAAGCGCTCCGCATGATCGCCACGGCCCGGGCCCACGGCCTCCTGGTCATGGTGGGGTGCATGATCGAAAGCTCGCTGGGCATCACGGCGGCGGCGCAGTTCACGCCCCTGGTGGACGCCGCGGACCTGGACGGCGCCGCCCTGACCACCAACGATCCCTTCGTCGGCGCGAGCATCGAGGGCGGCCGGATCGCTCTCCCGGCGGGCCCGGGCCTCGGCGTCCGGCGGCGATGAGCGCGGGCGGGGAGCCCGCGGGATTCGCCGAGGTGGTGCTCCCGCTGCCGGTCTCCCGCACCTACGTCTATCGGGTCCCGCAGGGCCTCGTGAACCGGGTGGCGCCGGGAGCGCGCGTGGTGGTGCCGGTGCGGCGGCGGCGCGCGGTGGCCCTGGTGCGGGCGGTCGGAGTGCCCCCGCCGGAGGTCGCCGCCAAGGAGATTCTCGAGGCGCCCGATCCGGAGCCGGCGGTGTCGCCGGCACTGTTGCGGCTGGGCACCTGGCTCTCGGACTACTACGGGGCGCCGCTGGGGCTGGCGCTGCGGGCGGTGCTGCCGGGCCCCCTGTGGGAGCTGCGGCGCCCGACCGGCCCGCGCGAGGCGGTCGAGCCGGTGGCGGTGCTGGCGCGCCGGCTCGAGTCCTTGCTGGAACGGGACCAGGCGTTCCGCCGCGCCCCCGCTCGCCGGGCGGTCTACGAGGCGCTCGAGGCGTCGGGAGGCGCCGCCCCGGTCGGCCATCTGGTCCGCCAGCTCAAGCTCGGGCGCGCCGCGCTGGGCGGCCTGGTGAAACAGGGGATCGCGCGGATCGAGCGGGTGCCGCGGATGCGGGACCCGTTCGCCGGAGCGTCCTCCCCCCCGCCGCCTGCCCTCAGCGGCGACCAGCGGCGTGTGGTGGACGCCATTCTGGCCCTGCCGCCGGATGCGCCGGTCCTGCTCCACGGCGTCACCGGATCGGGAAAGACCCTGGTGTATCTCGAGGTGCTGCGCCGGGTGGTGGCGGCCGGGCAGGGGGCGATCGTCCTGGTGCCGGAGATCGCGCTCACTCCGCAGACCGTGGCGCGGGTCCGGGGCGTGTTCGGCGACGCGGTGGCGGTGCTCCATTCAGGGCTGTCCGACGGCGAGCGGGTGGACGCCTGGCGGGCGCTCAGGCGCGGCGAGCGGCGCGTGGCGGTGGGCCCGCGCTCGGCGGTCTTCGCGCCGGTCCAGCGGCTCGGGGCCATCGTGGTGGACGAGGAGCACGAGCCGAGTTACAAGCAGGCGACCGCGCCGCGCTACCATGCGCGGGACGCGGCCCTGGCGCGGGCGCGGCTGGAGGGCGCCCGGGTCATTCTGGGCAGCGCCACCCCGTCGCTCGAAACGCTGCACCTCGCCCGGACCGGCGCCGTCCGCACCTTCGCGCTCCCCGCGCGGATCGGGGCGCGCCCTCTGCCGCCCGTGGACGTGATAGACCTGCGGACCGCGCCGCGCATCCCGGAGGCGGGCGCCATCCCGTGGTCCGAGGCGCTGGACCAGGCGGTGGCGGCGGCGCTCGACGCGGGGGAGCAGGTGATCCTCCTCCTGAACCGGCGCGGTTATGCCGCCTTCCTACAGTGCCCCGCCTGCGGCGACGTGCCGGAGTGCCCGCGCTGTGCCATCGCCCTCACCGTGCACCGCACGCCGCCCGCGCTGCGGTGTCATTATTGCGGCCATGAGCGGGCGGTACCCGCGCGCTGCCGGGTGTGCGGACACGAGACCCAGCGCATGCGCGGCCTGGGCACCCAGCAACTGGAGCAGTTCGTGGCGGCGCGCTATCCGGCGGCTCGAATCGCCCGCATGGATCTCGACACCACCAGCACCCGGTGGGCTCACCACCGGATTCTCGAGCGAGTGGCGCGGGGCGCCGTGGACGTTCTGCTGGGCACTCAGATGATCGCCAAGGGGTTGGATTTCCCGAACGTGACGGTGGTGGGCGTGGTGGACGCCGATACGGGGCTGCACCTGCCGGATTTTCGAGCCGGCGAGCGCACCTTTCAGCTGGTGGCGCAGGTGGCGGGCCGGGCCGGTCGCGGCCCGCGCGGGGGCCGGGTCTACGTGCAAACCCGCTCCCCCGACCACCATGCGATCCGCGCGGCCGCAGCCCACTCGGTGGAGGCGTTCGCCGCGGCGGAGCTGCCGCTGCGGGCCCCGCCCGGGCCGGCCTATCCGCCCCACGTCGCGCTGTTGCGCTTCGTGGCGGCGTCGGCCGATCCGGAGCGAGCGGCGGGGGCCGCGGACCGGGTGGCGGGCTGGTTGCGCCGGGCCAACGCCGAGCGGCTGGCCGGGACCCTGACCGTGCTGGGACCGGCCCCGTGTCCCATCGGGCGGCTGAAGGGCCGCTGGCGCTGGCACGTCCTGGTGAAGGCGGCGGCGCCGCGCGCGCTCGGACGGGTGGTGCGGGCGTGGCGGGGG
>DATLXT010000096.1:0-16000 GCA_035575475.1 Gemmatimonadales bacterium
TGATACCCCGCTCCGCGCCCCCGGTGCGCCGGTAGGCGCGCAGCCGGCGCAACATCCGCCGGTCCTGCCGCAGGGGATCGTCGCCCTTGGGCGTTTCGATGATCTTGATGACGCGATCGAACGCCGGGTCCCGCATGATGCGCCGGAAGGCGTCGGGGCCGATCCGCCCCTCCCCGATCCAGGTGTGACGGTCGAGCCGGGAGCCGCGCTCGGCCGCCGAGTCGTTGAGATGCAGGCAATGGAGCAGCGCCATGCCCACCGCGCGATCGAACGCGTGCCACACGCCCTCCACGTCGTGCCGCACGTCGTACCCCGCGGCGTGGAGGTGGGCGGTATCGAGGCAGAAGCCCACGCGGGGGCGGAGGGCGGGCGGCAGGGCGGCCCGCAAGGCGGCGAGTTCCTCGAAGGTCGAGCCGAGGGCGGTACCCGCGCCGGCGGTGCCCTCGATCAGCACCCCGACGTCGGCCACGCGGGCCAGGCAGGCGGCGTAGCCCCGGACGTTGCGCTCGAGCCCGCGGTCCCGGTCGTCCCGGTAGTTCCCGGGATGCGAAACCACCCAGGGAATCCCCAACGCCCGGCAGCGGCGCAGTTCCTGAACGAAGCTCGCCCTGCTGCGGCGACGCAGGCGCGGATCGGGCGACGCCAGATTGATGAGGTAGCTGTCGTGCGACACGACCGCCCGGATGCCCGCCGCCCGGACCGCCTCCCGGAACGCGCGGGCGGTGGGCGCCGGGATCCGGCGCTCCCGCCATTGGTTCGGGCCTTTGGTGAAGAGCTGGATGGCGGTCGCGCCGATCGCCGCGCCGCGGGCGGGCGCCCGCTCGAGCCCGCCCTGCGTGGAGACGTGAGCGCCCAGGAGGTCGTCCGGCGGCGGCCTCACGGCCAGAGCGGGTCGGGAAAGGCGTGCCGGGAGACCAGGGGCACGAAGCGTACCCCGCCGGCCCGGCGCTCGGTGAACCCCGTGGGCGTCCGCTGGACCACGACCAGTTCCTGCGACGCGAGGTCTCCGACCGGGATCACCAGCCGGCCGTGGGGCGCGAGTTGGTCGGCCAGCGGCGGGGGAATCTGGGGCGCCGCCGCCGTCACCAGGATCCCGTGAAACGGGGCGGCCTCGGGCCATCCCGCGGCGCCGTCGCCCAGCCGGGTGCGAACGTTCTCCAATCCCAGCCGCTGGAAGCGGGCCTCGGCCTCGACCAGGAGGTCCGGGAGCCGCTCGATGGTGTAGACCTCGCCCACCAGGTGCGCCAGGATCGCCGTCTGGTAGCCGGAACCGGTGCCGACCTCGAGCACCCGGTCGCGTCGGCGCGGCGCCAGACTGGCGGTCATGAGCGCCACGATATAGGGCTGCGAGATCGTCTGCCCGTTCCCGATGGGAAGCGGCGTGTCTTCGTAGGCGTCGGCCACGAGATGCGGCGGGAGGAACCACTCGCGGGGCGCCCACGCCAGGGCGGCGAGCACGCGGCGGTCGGTGATGCCGCGCGCCGCGATCTGCCGGGCCACCATGCGCCGCCGCAACTCGCGGGTCTCGGGGGCGGGGCGGGCCACCCCGCGCCGCTGCGCTTGCCGAGCCATCCCCTCAACGATAGCTTGGCACGCCGTACCGCGCTCGCGAGGCCCATGCCGGAGCCGATCCGACCCCGACTGCTCCTGATCGGAAACCCCGCCGCTCGACCCGAAGGGTTGGAGCGGCTTTTGGTGCGAGGGGGCTTCCAGGTACGGGAGGCGGCGCAGGTACCGGCTCCGGGCGAGCGGGGGGCCGAGCCCCCGCCCGACCTGCTGCTCTTCGCCCCTGAAAGCCGGCTGCGCCTGGCCCACGAAGTGCGGGACCTGGCCACGGCGCCCGAGTTCGGCGGCGCGCCGGTGCTGGTCCTGGTCTCCGACGGGGGGCCGGAGGCGGTGACCGAGGCGCTGGTGGCCGGCGCCCAGGACGCCATGCACACGCCGATCCACCTGGGGGAGCTGCGGGCTCGGATCGACGCGCTCACCCGGATGCGAGCCGAGATCCAGGAAGCGCGCGACGCCCTGCGCAGCCGGGACCTGCTGTTCGACATCTTCCAGGAGGTGTCGTCGGCGCTCCGGGCGGAGGAGATCTTCCAGACTCTGGTGCGCCGAGTGGGCCAGGCGTTCGGGCTCACCCATTGTTCCTTCGTGCTCACATCGCCCGGCGAGCAGCAGGGCCGGGTGGTGGCGGTGTACGAGAACCCCGCGATCCGGGACCTGCGAGTGGACCTGGAGCGTTATCCGGAGATCCTCGAGGCCATTCGCACCGAGCGGCCGGTGGTCATTCAGGACGTTCAAGAGCATCCCCTGTTCGAGACCATCCGCCAGCGCTGGGTCGAGCAGCGGATTGACGTGAACGTCCAGGCCGCCGTGGCGATCCCGGTGTTCGTCCAGGGGCGGGCGGCGGGCGTCTTCTTCCTGCGCACGGAACGTGGGGAGCGCCAGCTGGGCCCGCAGGACGTCGCCTTCGCCAACACCATCGCCCAGGCGGCGGCCCGCGTGCTGGAGAACGAGGAGCGCCGCTCGGCCATCTACCGCCGCCAGATCAGCGCCGGTACCACCGACGCCCTCACGGGGTGCGCCAGCCTGGACGCGCTGGATCGCCGGGTCCGGGACGAGTTCGAGCGGGCCCGTCGCTACTCGCTCCACTTCGCGCTCGTGATCCTGGACATCGAACGCCTGCGAGACGTCAACGAGCGGCTGGGTCAGGAAACCGGCGACCGGGTGCTGGCCGAGCTGGGCACGTTGATGCAACGGGAGATCCGGGCCCCCGACTTCGTGGCCCGTTACGGCGGCGACGAGTTCGCGCTGCTCCTGCCCGAGACCGACGCCCGGGGGGCGCGGCTCTTCATCGAGCGCCTGCGACAGGTGATCGGCCGGCACACGTTCCCGGGCCTGGGGGGCCGCGCCCCGCAGCTCTCGGCCGGCGTCGTGGCTTACCCCCACCCGGAAGCCCTCCGCCCCGAGGATCTCTTCACGCTGACGGAGGGGGCGCTGGCGAAGGGGAAGAGCGGGGCGGCGGATCGGATCGGGGTGGCCGAAGCCGGATAGCTCAATCCGAGCGGACCCTATCTCCGCCGTTTCAGCCAGTTCATCGGATCCAGCGCCAGCCCGCCTTGCCCGCGGATTTCGAAGTGCAGGTGCGGTCCCTGGTCGCTGGTTTCGCCGCCCACGTGACCGATCACCTGGCCCCGCTGGACCCGATCGCCGACCGACACCGTGGCTTCCCGGAGATAGGCGTAGAAGGTGTAGTACCCGCCGCCGTGATCCACCAGCACCGAGACCAGATAGGTCCCCAGCGGGCCCGCCAGGCTCACGGTGCCCGGGGCCACGGCCCGCACGGGCGTGCCGGCCGGCGCCGCGATGCCGATGCCGTGCCAGGGGATGCGGGTATTGTTGGGGCCGACGCTGGTGCCGAACTCGTAGATCACCCGACCCACCACCGGCCAGTCCAGGCTCCCGAGATCGGCCGTCGTGATCGAACCGGTTCCCGACACCGCCCCCCGCGCTTCCGCCTCGCGCCGGGCCCGCTCCAGGGCTTCGATCCGGTCGTTCAGGGCCCGCTCGTCCCGTTCCAGCTGGCTCAGGCGGCGCTGGGCCTCCCGCTGGCTCCGGCGCATCTCGCGCAGGTTGGTCTGGCGCTCCCGCTCCAGTCGTTCGTAGCGATCCAGTTCCTGGGCCCGCTCGGTGCGCCGCCGCTCCAGCGCCTGGCGGGCGTCCACCAGCAGGCGCCGCTCGCGCGCCACCCGGTTGCGCAGCTTGTCCATGTCGTTGGCCAAGAGGCGGTCCTGGCGACTCACCAGGTAGAGGTACTTGTAGCGCGAGAGCAGGTCGCCGAAGCTCTCCGCCCGCAGGAGGACCTCGTAGGCGTAGAGCGGCCCTCGCTTGTAGATGTCCGCGATGCGCCGTTCGGCCACCGCCTGCTTCTCCTGAAGGGCGTCCTCGGCCAGGATGAGATCCACCGTGATCTGGTCGATCTGACGGCTGAGCCCGGCGATCTGCCGGTCCAGCTCGTTCACGATGCGCGCCGTGCTCTGCTTCTGTCGCTCGAGGTTGGAGAGCTCGTCGGAGAGCGAGTGTACCTGGGACCGCAGCCGTTCCAGCTCCTGCTCCACCTGCGACCGCTCCCGCCGGATGTTCTCCAGGCGCTGCTGGCTCTCGCGGAGCTGTTGGTCCAGCGTGTGGCGTTGCTGGGCCACCGCGCGGGGTGCGAGGAGCGACAGCGTAAGGAGGGACAGCGTAAGGAGGGACGGCGTAAGGAGGGACGGCGTAGGGAGCGACATCGTAGGGAGCGACGGCGTAGGGAGCGACATCGTAGAGAGCGACATCGTAGAGAGCGACACCGTAGCCGCCCGCGTCCGATGGCTCCCTCCACGTCGTCGCTCCATACGCCGTTCCTCCCTACGCCGTTGCTCGTTACGCCGTCGCTCTTTACGCCGTCGCTCTTTACGCCGTCCCTCCCTCACACCCGCCGCAGGTGCCGTCCGACGCTGAGGGCGCTGCCCAGCAGTCCGATCACGGTGCCGAAGCCGACGATCGCCGCGGCCTGCTCCTGGGAAAAGAAGGCCGCCTGGATCAGGAACCGATCGATGAGGAGGTAGGCCGTGAAGCAAAGTCCCACGGCGATCCCCCCGCCCAGCATGCCCTTGATCGCCCCCTGGAGCAGGAACGGCCGGCGGATGAACCCGTCGGTGGCCCCCACCAGCCGCATGATGGCGATCTCGCGCCCCCGCTGGAGCACGGCCATCCGGATCGTGGTGCCGATGATGATGATGGCGACCACGGCGAACGCCGCCCCCACCACCAGCCCCACGATGGCCGCGATCCCCCGCAGGCGGTCGAGCTTCTCCACCCAGTCCCGGCCATAGCGCACGTCGTCCACGAACCCGAACCCGCGCAGCCGCTCGGCCACTCGCGCCACGTGGGCCGCGTCGCGGAACCCCGGCTTGAGCCGCACCTCGATCGACGCCGGCAGGGGGTTCCGCTCCAGCTCCCGCAGCACGTCGCGGAACTCGGCCAGCTCCGCCCGCGCCCGCCCCAGGGCGGAGTCCTCGCTGACGTAACCGGCTTCCTGGACCTCGGGGAACGCCTCGATGTCCTCGGCCGCGAGGGTGACCGCTTCCAGGGGCGTGCCCGGCAGCAGGTAGGCCACGATCTCCACCCGCTCGGCCACGTCCTCGAGCGTGCGCTGGAGATTCACCGCCACCAGGCCGAACAGCCCCACGACGAAGAGCGAAAACGCGATGGTGGTGACCGAGAGCGCGGAGAGGAGGGGGGCGCGGCGGAAGGCCAGCAGCGCCTCGCGAACCACCAGGTTCACGTGCTCGCCGCCCGGTCGCGCGGCTCGTCCACCGCGCTGTCGTAGACCACGGCGCCTTCCTGGAGCTCGATCACCCGGTAGGGCGCCTGGCGCACGATGTCGAGGTCGTGGGTGGCCATGAGCACCGCGGTGCCGCTGGCGTTGATGTCGCGCAGCAGCTGGAACACGCCGCGGGTGGCCCGCTCATCCAGGTTGCCGGTCGGCTCGTCGGCCAGGAGTACGGTGGGCTCGTTCACCAGGGCCCGGGCGATCGCCACCCGCTGTTGCTCGCCGCCCGACAGCTCCCGCGGGTAGGCCTGCGCCTTGGCCGCGAGCCCCACCTGGGTGAGCACCCGCATCACCCGGGCGGGAATCTGGCCGCGCCGGGCCCCGGTCACCTCCAGGGCGAAGGCCACGTTCTCTTCGGCGGTGCGGTCTTCGAGCAGGCGGAAGTCCTGGAACACGATGCCGAGTCGCCGGCGCAGCTGGGGGATGTCACGGCCGGGCATGGTGGCGACGTTGTAGCCGGAGACCCGCACCTCGCCGCTGGTGGGCCGCTCGTCGGCGTACACCAGCTTCAGCACGGTGGACTTGCCCGCTCCGGAGTGGCCGGTGAGGAAGACGAACTCGCCCTTGGCGATGTGGAACGACACATCCTTCAGCGCGAGGCCGCCTTTGGGGAACGACTTGAAGACGTTCGCGAACTTGATCACTTAGACCTGGGCCAGGGCCTGTGTGAAGTCGGCGATGAGGTCGTCGGCATCCTCCAGTCCGATGGAAAATCTCAACAAGCCGTCGGGAATGCCAGCCCGGGCGCGGTCCTCGGCGGTGAGGCCCGCGTGCGAGGTGAGTCGCGGCTCGGACACCAGAGTCTCGACCCCGCCCAGGCTGGGCGCGTGGGTCGCGATGCGCAGGGCCCGGAGAAACCGCTCCGCCGCCCGGACGCCGCCCCGCAGCTCCACCGCCAGCATGCCGCCGAAGCCGCTCAGGATGCGCCGCGCGATCTCGTGGTCCGGATGCGACGGCAGACCGGGGTAATGCACCCGCGCGAAGGCCTCCTGCTCGGCGCACCAGCGCGCGAGCGTGAGCGCGGTCTGGTTCTGCCGCTCCACGCGCACCGCCAGGGTACGCATCCCCCGATCGATGAGCCAGGCGGCGAACGGGTCCAGGGCCTGACCCCACACCTGCATCAGCCGGCGTACTTCCTCCACCACGGCCTCGGTTCCCGCCACCGCCCCGGCGATCACGTCGGAGTGCCCGTTCAGATACTTGGTGGCGCTGTGGATCACGATATCGGCGCCGTGCTCGAGCGGCCGGAAGTTCACCGGCGTGGCGAAGGTGGAATCCACGATCAGGGCCAGCCCCTCGGTCTTGCACAGCGCCGCGATGGGCTCGGGGTCCACCACCCGCAGCAGCGGGTTGGTGAGCGTCTCGACGAACACGGCCCGGGTGGTCTTGCGGAGGTGACGCTTCCAGTCGCGGGACTGGGTGGGATTGACGAACGTCACCTCGATCCCCAGGCGCGTGAACTCCTGCGAGAACAGCCGGTGCACGCCGCCGTAGATCCACTCGCTCGAGACCAGGTGATCGCCGGGACGGAGCACCGCCAGGTGGGCCAGGGCCACCGCCCCCATGCCGCTGGCCACGAACAGGGCCGCCTCCGCGCCTTCCAGCCGCGCCAGCCGCTGGCCGATCGCGACTTGGTTCGGGGTATTGCCGTAGCGGGTATAGAGGACTTCGGCGGTCGAGCCGACGGGATTGGTGAAGGTGGCGCTCTGAACCAGCGGCGGCGCGACCGGCGCCCAGTCCGCCCGGACACCCGGCTCTCCGTGAATGGCGACGGTCGAGAGCCCCAGCCGGCGGCGGGTCACGGGCGGCTCAGGACACCGTCAGGGCGAACGTCCCTCCCGGCATGCGCGCCGCCACCCGGCGGGCCACGAGCTCCTCTAGCAGGGCTTCCGCGGTCGCCGCCGGCCCGAGCGCCTCCAGCACGCCGTCGGGCCGCTCGACCACCACCGCCAGGCCATGGCCGGCCAGCACCGGCTCGATCGCCTCCCGGTGCGCGTCGCTCACCCCGCGGAGCACCAGCACCCGCACCCGCTCCCGCAGGAGCTTGGCGACGATCTCGTCGGCGCAGGAGTAGTCGAGGCACCCGACCCCGGTGAAGTTCATCACCGCGACGGCGGCCCCGTGCTCGATCACCCGCTCGATGCCCTCGCGCACCGCGCGGCCGGTGGGACGCGTCACCAGATCGCTGTAGAGCCCCGGGACCGACTGCCGGAGGACCGCCTGGACGTCGATGTGCTGAATCACGCTCTGACTGACCCCTGCTCCGGGACGATGATGAGCACCTGCGCCCCCGGGAACGGCGGCAGCCCGTCTTTCAGGGCCACGTCGTCGTCCCACCGGGGCACGATGGCGATGCGCGCGGTCCCGCTCCGAATCGCGATCTTGCCATCCCACCGCGCCAGATAGTTGCGAATCCCCTTCAACCCCTGGCCCCGGCCGGGGTCGCGGAACCGGCTCACTCCCTGAATCAAGGCGGCCTCGAGCGCCGCCGCGTCACCCCAGCGGTCGCCGAAGCGCCTGGCCTCGACGGGCTCCAATGAATGCCGGAATCCCACGCCGGCGTCTGCGACCGCGATCACCACCACCCGGCGGGCCAGGCGGCGCCGCCAGTGGTAGCTCTGCACCGCCACCCACCCGCCGGTGCCGGCGTGTTCTACAATATTCTGGCAGGCCTCCGAAAGCGCCATAGCAAAGCCCATGGTCGCGCGCGGATCCAACCCCACCTCGGACGCCAGAATGGCGGTGGCGCGCTGCTGAATCCGGCTGACCACGTCGTGCACGTCCTCGGCCGCCCGCACCGGGGTCACGGGCAGGAGCACGTCGCTCTCGGCCCTGGGCTTCGCCTTGGGGTAGCGACCGTGGATCTCGAAGAGGCCCTGGGCCTCCTGGAAGAACCCGATCCGGCCCCAGTAGCTCAGCACCTCGGGGTTGGTCGGCGCGGTGAGCAGGGGGCGCTCGCCCCGCCCCCGGCCCGCAGCCTCACCGGCCACCAGCAGCCCGACCAGCCCGTAGGGGGAAGCCCACTCCGCGGCGTGGGCGTCGAACAGGATCCGATCGCCGTCCGCCATCGCCTGGGCGAACGCCCCGGCGAACTGGTCGAACGTGCGGTCGTCGAACTGGGTCGGTACCTCCACCAGGCGGGTCATGCCCGGGCCAGCCGTCCCAGGAGGTGATCCCGCAGCCCGGTGGCGCCGCGGTGGGTCAGGTTGCGGGCCGCCATCCGGGTGGCCAGCCGGAGCGCGTCCTCCAGCGCGGCCCCGCTCACCAGGGCAGCCACCGCGGTGGCGCCGAAGACGTCGCCGCACCCGGTGGGGTCGCCCCCGCTGGCCGGAGCCCGGTCGGCCGGGTCCACCGGGATCCGAGCGGTCTGGACGGGTGCGGACAGCCGGAGACTCCGGTCTCCGGTCCCCCCGCCGGCCGGCTGGGACGCTGCGAAATAGGCCACCCCGCGGGGTCCGAGCGTGACCAGGAGCGCCCGGCAGCCGCGGGCCAGCGCCCCGGCGGCGACCTGCATCGGATCCCGGCCCAGCTGGCGCATTTCGTCTTCGTTGAGCTGAATCACGTCGAAACACCCGAACCATTCCGGCGCGTCGGGCAGCGGTTGGGGCACGCGAGTGCCGTCCGGCTCCTTGCCGAGGAAGAGCGAGTGGAGGTCCGCGTAGATGAATCGCGGGAACCCGTGGCGGAGGAGCCGGGCGGTCTCCAGGGTCATCTCGAAGCCCGAGATGAAGTTCACGTACAGCGCGTCGAGATCGGCCACCAGGGGGCCCAGTTCGGGCCAGGTCCAGGGCGGCACGCCGCCCCGCATCTGCTCGCAGCGCCGCGCGTTGTCCAGATACCGCAACGTCACCCGGTTGTTGGGCTGCGGCACCTCGATGAACCGCGCGCCCCGGGCCGTGCGCCGCAAGCCGCGCAGGAACTCGTTGGCACGCGGCGCCAGGTCGCGGCCCACCTTGACGAGCGGCACCACCGCCCAGTCTTCGGGTAAGGTCGCGTCCAGCGCGGCCAGCGCGTAGGCGATCCCGCCCCACTCCTCGATCGGTCCCTGGGCCGGGTCACGATCGTAAATCGTGTCCCACACCATCGACCCGATCACGCCCAAGCGTTTCAGCGGCCGGCCCCCCCGTCCAGCATCCGCTGGATGAAGACGGCGGCGGCGCCGTAGACCCCCGCGGTTCCGAGCAGCTCGCCCGGAACGATCCGACAGGCCTCGACCGCCGGGCGGAAGGCCCGCCGCTTCACCTCGGTGCGCAGGGGTGCGAACAACCGCTCCCCCGCCAGCGTCACGCCCCCGCAGATCACCACCACCTCGGGGTTGAACACGTTGACCAGGTTGGCCACGCCCGTGCCCAGGAACACGGCCGTCTCATGCACCAGCTCCAGCGCGAAGGGGTCGCCGTCATGCGCCGCTTCGTAGACCAGCTGCGCCGTCACCTTGCTGAGGTCGCCCTGCACGTACTGGGGTAGGGAGCTGTCGGCGCCCGCCTCGATCCCTTCCACGGCGCGGGCGGCGATAGCGGAGCCGGAGGCGTAGGCCTCCAGGCATCCGTAATTGCCGCACTTGCAGCGGCGGCCCTGGGGGTCGATAGTCATGTGGCCGAACTCGCCCGCGACCCCGGACGCGCCGTGGTAGATGGCACCGTGCAACACGATGCCGCCGCCGATACCGGTGCCGATGGTGAGACCGATCACGTAATCGGCCCCCCGGGCGGCCCCGCGCCACCACTCGCCGAAGACGGCGCAGTTGGCGTCGTTGTCCAGCGCCGCCGGCAGCCCCAGGGCCGCGCTCAGCCGGTCGCGGAGCGGCAGGTTCACCCAGCCCAGGTTGGGCGTGAGCAGCACGATCCCGCGCGCGGTGTCCAGCGGGCCCGGCGCGCCGATCCCCATCCCCACGATCTGCTTGCCTTCGGCCTGGGCGACCGAGCGCCGCACGAGTTTGACGATCCGTTCGATGACGGCGTCGGCGCCCTGCTCGGGGAGCGTCGGCTCGGAGACCAGCCCCACCACGTCGGACCCGTCTTCGGCCACGGTGCCGACCACGAGGTTGGTCCCCCCGATGTCAATCCCGACGACGTAGCGCACCGGTCTCCTCGATGGCGTGAAGCACTTCGGCGACGGTCAGGTCGCGCATACAGCGGTGATGCCCCAGGGGACAGGCCGGCGGCCCGTGGCGATGACACGGTCGGCAATCGAGCCCGGGAACGCCCAGGGCCCGGTCCCGCGGCCCCCGAGGCCCGAAGCCGAACGCCGGCACGGTGGGACCGAAGATCGCCACCACCGGCGTCTCCACCGCCTGGGCCAGGTGGAGCGGCGCCGAGTCGTTGGTCACCAGGACGGCCGCGAGGCCGATCAGCGCGGCGGACTCGCGAAGCGACAGCCGGCCGCAGGTACTCACCGCCTGACCGCCGGCCCGCCGGACCGCGCCCACCACGGTATCGCCCAGGCTTTCGTCCTGCCTGCTCCCCAGCACCACCACCGGCGAGCCTCGCTCCGCCAGGGCCGCGCCCAGGTCCGGGTAATACGGCCACCGCTTGCTCCCCCAGATCGACCCGGGAGCCAGGGCCACGAAGCCGTGCCCGATCCCCGCCTCCCGCAGGGCCCGCTCCGCGACCCCGCGGTCGCTCGGCAGGAGCGCCAGCGTAGGCCGGGTGCCGGGCGGCCGGGGGACGCCGGCCAGCGCCAGGAGTCGGTCGATCTCGTGTCCCTCGGCGGGGCGCCGGCGCACCTCCGTATAGAGGGTCGGCCAGCCGTCATGGAACCCGATCCGAGACGGGACCCGGGCCAGCCAGGCCAGGGCCGCGCTCCGCAGGGAGCGGTGAGGAAGATACGCCACGGCGTAGCGGTCCGCCCGGAGCTTCCGGGCCAGTCGCCAGAGCGCCCCGGGCCCCCGCTCCCGGCCGTGCTTGTCATAGACGATCACCCGCCGCACGGCGGGGTGCGTTTCCAGCAACGGCGCGGCGCCCGGATGGGTCACCACATCCACCGGACCATGGCGCTGGGCCAGCACGGCGAGGAGCGGCGTGGTGAGCACCACGTCGCCCAGGAACGCGGTCTGGATCACCAGGGCCCGCGGCGGCGGGGGGGGCGGGGGAAGACCCAAAGGGGCCTACTCGACCTGGAGGACCGCGAGAAACGCTTCCTGCGGGATTTCCACCGTGCCGACCTGCTTCATCCGCTTTTTCCCCTCGCGCTGCTTCTCGAGCAGCTTGCGCTTGCGCGTCACGTCGCCGCCGTAGCATTTGGCGGTGACGTGCTTGCGGAGCGGGCGGATGGTCTCACGGGCGATCACCTTGGTGCCGATGGCCGCCTGAATCACGACCTCGAAGAGCTGGCGCGGGATCAGTTCGCGCAGCTTCTCGGCGATTTTCCGGCCCCACTCGTAGGCCTTGTCCCGGTGGATGATCACGCTGAAGGCGTCCACCGGGTCCCCGTTCAGCAGCACGTCCAGCTTCACCAGGTCGGAGCGGCGATACTCCAGGAACTCGTAGTCCAGCGAGGCGTACCCCCGCGAGACGGTCTTGAGTTTGTCGTAGAAGTCCAGGATGATCTCGGCCAGGGGGAACTCGAAGGTGAACTCGACCCGGGTCGGGTCCACGTAGTGCATGCCCCGATAAACCCCGCGGCGTTCCTGGCCCAGTTTCATGATCGCGCCGATGTACTCGGCCGGGGCCAGGAGCCGGGCCTTCACGAACGGCTCCTCGATGTGGTCCACCTCGGATCCGTGGGGCATGAGGCTGGGGTTCTCGACCACCTGCACCGTCCCGTCGGTCTTGTGCACGTGGTACTCCACGTTGGGCACCGTGCAGATGAGGTCGAGGTCGAACTCCCGTTCCAGGCGCTCGCGCACGATGTCCAGGTGCAGCAGGCCCAGGAACCCGCAGCGGAATCCGAACCCCAGGGCCACCGAGGACTCGGGCTCGTAGTGCAGGGCGGCATCGTTCAGCTGGAGCTTGGCCAGCGCGTCGCGCAGCTCCTCGAACTGTTCCGCGTTGGTGGGATAGACGCCCGCGAACACCATGGGCTTGGCTTCGCGGTAGCCGGGGAGGAGCGGGACCGTGCGATGGGCGGCGTCGAGCACGGTGTCGCCCACCCGGGTGTCCCGGACCCCGCGGATGTTGGCGACGAAGTACCCCACCTCGCCGGCCTCCAGCTGCTCGACGGGCTTGTGGCCCAGCTGGAGGTAGCCCACCTCGTCCACCTGGTACACGTCGTCGCGGTGCGAGCCGAAGACGATGCGCATCCCCGGCCGGATGACCCCGTCCACCACCCGGACGCTGGGGATGGCGCCCCGGTAGCGGTCGTAGTACGAGTCGAAAATCAGGGCGCGGAGCGGAGCGTCGGGGTCGCCCGAGGGCGGCGGCACCCGCCGGACCACGGCTTCCAGCAGGTCGGCCACGCCGGTGCCCTCCTTGGCGGAGATTCGCAGGATGTCCTCGGGCCTGGTGCCGATCAGCTCGTGGATCTCGCGGGCGCGCCGGTCGGGTTCGGCGCCGGGCAGGTCGATCTTGTTGAGCACGGGGATGATTTCGAGGCCGGCGTCCAGGGCCAGGAACAGGTTGGAAAGGGTCTGCGCCTGGATGCCCTGCGAGGCGTCGACGACCAGGATCGCCCCCTCGCAGGCCGCGAGCGAGCGGGATACCTCGTAGGTGAAGTCCACGTGGCCCGGCGTGTCGATCAGGTTCAGCTCGTACAGCTCGCCGCTCCGCGCGTGATAGATCATCCGAACGGCGTTGAGCTTGATGGTGATGCCCCGCTCGCGCTCGAGCTCCATGGTGTCGAGCACCTGCTCCCGCATGAGCCGCTTGTCCAGCGTGCCGGTGAGCTCGATCAGGCGATCGGCGAGGGTGGACTTGCCGTGGTCAATGTGCGCGACGATGCAGAAGTTCCGGATGTGGGACTGGCGCATTGCGGGGGAAATATAGCCGTTGGCGGTGGACGATTAGCGATTAGCTTGCTAAGAGCCCACTGCCCATTGCCAAGTGGCTTCCATCACCGGCTGGTTCGATCCCGCTCCCAAGGGCGGCTTCCTGCGACTCGCGGCCCACGGCTATCTCCCCGCGAAGGGGGATCCGCCCGTTCGGCTTGCCGGGCTGCGGCGCGGCGACCTCGTGACGCTGGAGAACGGTCGGGTGACGGCGGTGAACGGCGGCCCGCCCGAGCGTCTGGGCGAGCGCCCCGAGTTCACCAAGCTCGGCGCGGTGCATCCCTCGCGGCCCCTGGTCCTCGAGACGGCGGCCGCGTCGAGCCCGCGCACGGCCGAGATCCAGCGGGTGGTGGACCTCGTGTGCCCGTTGGGCTTCGGGCAGCGGGCGCTCATCGTGTCGCCCCCCAAGGCGGGCAAGACCGTGATGCTCCAGGCGGTGGCCGAGGCGGTCGCGCTGAACTACCCCGAGGCGATCCTCATCGTCCTGCTGGTGGACGAGCGACCCGAGGAGGTCAGCGAGATGGTCGATTGGGGCCGCGGCGAGGTGATCGCGTCGAGCTTCGATCTCCCCCAGGCCCGTCACGTGGCGGTCGCGGAGATGGTGTTCGAGCACGCGCGGCGCCAGGTGGAGTCGGGGAGGGACGTGGTCATCGTGCTCGATTCGCTGACCCGCCTGGCCCGCTCGCACAACACGGCCGGCCGGAGCAGCCGGCGGACGCTCTCGGGGGGGCTCGATGCCAACGCCCTGGCCAAACCCAAGGCGATGTTCGGCGCGGCGCGCGCCGTACCCGACGGCGGCTCGCTCACGGTCATCGCCACCGCTCTGGTCGAGACCGAGAGCCGCATGGACGACGTGATCTTCGAGGAGTTCAAGGGGACCGGGAACGCCGAGCTGCGGTTGTCCCGCGCGCTGGCCGACCGGCGGATCTATCCCGCGGTGGACCTCGCGGCCTCCGGGACGCGGCGCGAGGAGCTGCTGGGCGACCCGGCCCGGGTGGCGGCCAGGCAAGCCCTCCGGCGCGGCCTCGTGGGCCTTCCGCCGGAGCGGGCCATGGAAGGATTGCTGACGCTGGTCCGGCGTTACCGCTCCAACACGGAGCTGCTGGCGGGGATGAAACCCGCCTAGTTCGCGCTCTCCACGATGCGCCGGTAGCTCTCCGGGTTCCACCGGGGCCGCTCGGGAGCGTTGGCGATCTCCAGGCCCAGGTGGAACACCAGCTTCACGATCCGCGCCTCCTTCTCCGCGTCGATTTTCTCGGGCTCGTCGGTGGGCCGGTGATAGTCCGGATGGGTGCCGTTGAAGAAGAACAGGATGGGCACGCCCTTGCGGGCGAAGTTGTAGTGGTCCGACCGGAAGTAGAACCGTTCCTGAGGCCAGAGGTCTCCGATCGGGTGCATGTCGAGCTCGGGATGAGCGGCCGCGACCCGCTCGAGCCAGTCGCCCAGGTCCGAGTGCTCCCTGCCGATCACCGCGATCGTGTCCTTCCAGTTGCGGCCCACCATGTCCAGGTTGAGGTTCGCCACGAGATCGGCGAGAGGAACCGGCGGATGTTCGGCGAAGTGGGCGCTGCCCCAGAGCCCCTTCTCCTCGCCGCTCACCGTGAGGAAGATGATGGATCGCTTGGGCCGGGGATCGAGCTGGGCGAAGGCCTCGGCGGCTTCGACCACGGCAATGGTGCCGGAGGCGTCGTCGTCGGCCCCGTTGCAGATGGAGTCGGCACCCACCGGCCCGCAGCCGCCCGACCCCGCCACGCCCACGTGGTCCATGTGGGCGCTGTAGACCAGATGCTCCCGCTTGAGCACCGGGTCCGAGCCCTCGAGGACTCCCACCACGTTGGGCGCGGTGACCCGCGACAGGACCCGCTCCACCGGACGGAAGGTGAGGGTGTAGCCCTCGAGCCGCCGGGCCTCGCGCCGAGTGGCGGCGCGCGCCGCGGCCGGGTCAATGCCCAGCAGGCGGGCCGCGGTCGGGTCCCGGATCTCCACGATGGCCGGGGCCTGCTCCGGCGCGGTCCGGCCCTCCAGCGCGACCACCGGCGCGGTGATCCGCCCCATCCGGTTCTGCCACTGGGCGTCGGGCCGGTTGGTCACCAGGAGAATCCCGGCCGCCCCGGCCTCCAGCGCGGCCATGGCTAGGGGAACGTCGAGCTGCACGCCCTGGGGCGTCGCGGTCAACACCTGGGCCACCCAGGCGCCCTTCACGTCCGCGCCGGCCAGCGGGTGTGCCGGGTCGCCCGGCCCGCTGAACATCACGATCGGCCCCGCGATCTCACGATCGGGCAGGGCTCCGAACCGAATGACGTTGGCATCCACCCCCGCCTTGAGCCGAGCCGACTGGGGCCCGCGCAGGGCGATCACGGTCGCGGCCGTGTCCAGCGCCTTGTGGATCACCCCGTAGCGCTGGAGGAACGTGCCGTCGTCCCCCCCTGGCTTGAGACCGAAGCGACGGAACTCGGCCGCAATGTACTGGGCCGTCTCCTCGAGCTCCGGGCTGGGCGTGTCACGGCCCCGCATCGAGTCGTGCGCGATGATCCCGATCCGGCGCGCCACGTCTTCGGCGGTGATCGAGTTCACGGCGCGCTGGATGGAGGCGGGCGATTGCGCCGCGAGCCAGGCGCCGGCCCCGACCGACCACGCGAGGAGACTCGGGAGGACGAGACGAAGAGCATTCACGATGGGAGTCCTGTGAGGTTGGGTGAGGACAAGTC